>JAFGUR010000260.1 GCA_016938425.1 Fusobacteriaceae bacterium | reverse complement strand
GTGAGTTATGAATAATTACTTAGTTTCTAAAATAAAAATTGGTATTTCAGCATGTCAATTTGGAGTAAATTTCAGATATGATGGAAAAGGAAATGATATTACAGAAAATCTTAAAAGGGAAAAAAATGAATTTATATGGTTCCCTGTATGTCCAGAAGTGGCAAGTGGGTTAGGAGTTCCTCGTAGTCCTGTGAGCCTCCGTGGTGGTAATGGAGATGACTTTTGGCAAGGTAACGCCCATATAAAAAATAGAGATAGTGAAATTCTAGATGAAAAAGTCAAAAATGGGAATTTATTTTGCTTTAATCAATTAAAAGAACAAAATATTGATGTATTTATATTTATGGAGGGAAGTCCTTCTTGTGGAGTATATCGAACTTCCTTAAAAGGAAAAAGATTGGGAAATCCTCCCGGAATTTTTGGTTCTCTTCTTCTTAAAGAAAATATTTTTCTAATTCCATCAGTAGATTTACAAAGTCCTATTAAATGGTGGGATTGGAGAAGAAGAATGTATGCATTTATATGGCTTAAAAATCAAGATATTAAAACTATGCAAGAGATATATGATTCCTGGCATATAGTAAAATTTTTATGTCAAGAATTGAACAGAAAAGAATCCGATGAAATTGGACAAATTTTAGCTAATGGAAATTTATCAGAACATTCTATTACAGATATTAAAAATAAAATGTTACTTTTATTAAGAAAGCCGTCATCCATTGAAAAAATTAAACAAAGTTTATGGAAAAATTACTCTTGGTTGCATAAAAAAAAGAAAATTAATATAGAAGAAGTAATGAGCCCAACAAATATTAGAAATATGAGTCATATTGCTAAAGAATTAGTAAAATTAGAAGTCATATCAAGAGAAGAAAATTTATTATTTGGAGCAAGTCCAATATACAGAGAAAGAAAATAGCTATTTTTAGCTATTTTCTTTAAACATATATGAAGTCATTGATAAAGCTCCTAAAATAGTAGAATTATTAAAAATAAAACCATTGTCTGTATCTGATTTTGCTCCTAAAATATAGAGTAAAGGCAAAAAATGTTCATCTGTTTTAAATGCTTTATCTTTATTTGGAATTTTTTTATAATCTAATAATTTTTCAATGTCATTTTCAATAATGGCATTTTTGATTTCATCATCAAATTTTGTTGCCCATTGAAATCCATCACTTTTATAAAAATCAACTAATGCTAAATTATGTACTATATTCCCACTTGCAACAATTAAATATCCTTTTTCTCGAAGTTTTCCTAATTTCTTCCCTAATTCATAATGTTCTTTAGGCGTTTTATACCCGTCAATACTCATTTCAATTACAGGAATCTCTTTAGAAATATTAGTTCTATGAAAAATTGACCAAATACCATGGTCATATCCCCAACTATTATCACCTATTATTGTACTATCAATCTCTTTGATTTCATTAATAAATTCATTATTAGTTTTTCTTTCATATTTAATTTGATATAGTTCATCAGGAAATCCAAACATATCATAAATAGTTTTAGGAGCTTCCTCTACATTAATTCTAGTATGTCTTGTATACCAATGAGCTGAAATAGCTAAAATCCCTTTTGGTTTTGGAATATTATTTAAAATATTATCCCAATTTTTTGTAAACTCATTATTTTCAATTGCATTCATTGGAGAACCATGTCCAATAAATAAAATAGGCATTTTCATATAATCACTTCCTTAAATATTTTCTCTACAAAAATAGTCTACATTATTTTCGTTAAATTGTAAAGAAAATATATCTAATTAGATATATTTTATAGGGAAGTATTGAAAATAAATTATTTGTTATATTTATATTGACAATTAATATAAAACATGATATCCTTTCCAAAGTAATTTGATTATCAAAGTATTTAAAAACTAAATATTAGGAGGAGACAATGAAAAGAGTTTTAAATTTATTTGCTTTATTAATTCTTTCAATGATTGTTGCATCTTGCGGAAGTAATAAAACAAACAAGGAAGAACCAAAGGAAAAAACACTAGTATTCGCAAACTTTAGGGATATTAGAGATTTAAACCCTCACCTTTATGCAGGTGAATTATTTGCGCAAAATCTTTTATTTGAATCTTTAGTTAAAATTGACACAGATGGATCATTTAAACCATGGTTAGCAAAAAGTTGGACTATTTCTGATGATGGTAAAACTTATGTATTTAAACTAAGAGAAGACGTATCTTTTTCTGATGGTGAAAAATTCAATGCAGAATCAGCAAAGAAAAATTTTGACGCTATTTTAAGTAATCTAGAAAGACATGGTTGGCTTGAATCTGTGAGATTGATGGATGAAGTAAATAAAAGTGGTGGAAAAGCTGTTGAAGCTACTGGAGAATATGAATTAACAATAAGAATGTCAACTTCTTATTATCCATTTTTAGTAGAACTTGGAGTAATAAGACCTTTCCGTTTTATATCTCCTAAAGCTTTCATTAATGGAACTACGAAAGATGGAGTTAGCTCTTTAAGTGGAACAGGAAAATATATTTTAAAAGAAAATCATAAAGACCAGTATGCAGTTTTTGAAGCAAATCCAAATTATTGGGGAGAAAAACCACAAATTAAAAAAATAATTGCCAAAGTTATTCCAGATAATCAAGCTAGAGTAATGGCTCTTGAAAAAGGAGAAATTGATTTATTATTTGGAGCCAATTTAGTAGATGCTGAAACTTATAATAAATTTAAAGATAAAGAAGGTTTTGGTGGTGTAATGTCTGATCCTGTTTCAACAAGAATGTTACTTATAAACACTGCTGATACTACAGTTGGAGACTTGAATGTAAGAAAAGCAATTGAACACGCCATAAATAAAAAAGAAATATCAGAAGGAATATTTGATGGGATTGAAACTCCCGCAGATACTATATTAGATAAAACTGTGCCTTATGCCGATATTTCTCTAACTCCATATGAATATAATATTCAAAAATCAGAAACACTATTGGAACAAGCTGGATGGAAAAAATCTAATTCATCTAAATTTAGACAAAGAAATGGACAAGAACTTAAAATTACTTTAAGTTATAATAGCAATAATCCTATAGATAAAACTATTGGTGAATATATGCAAGGTGAATTAGCAAAGATAGGGATAAACCTTGAATTACAAGGTGAAGAAGAACAAGCTAATAGAGATAGAATGAAAGCTGGTAAATTTCAAATTGTATTCAATATTTCTTGGGGGAAACCTTATGACCCTCAATCATTCTTAGGTGGTATGAGAAATCCTGTTTATGGAGATTATTTAGCTCAGCAAGGTTTAAAAGATAAGAAAGAAATAGATACTGCCATTTTAAATGCATTAGAAAGTACTGACGAAACAAAGCGTAAAGAATATTATAAATTTGTACTTACAAGATTACACGAAGAAGCTGTTTATATACCAATTACAAACGAAAGAAATAGAGCAATATTCTCATCAAAAGTAAAAAATGTTGGATTTGAAATTTCAAAATATGAGGTTCCAATGTATAACATGGATGTTGAATAATTATTTAGGACAAGTCTAATTTGATTAGACTTGTCTTCATTTTAAACAATAATATACAAGTGGGTGTTCATATGAAATCTTATATAATTAAAAGAATTATTGGAACTATTCCAATGCTTCTTATTATCTCTTTTATATCTTTTATGCTGATAAGCTTTATTCCTTCTGATCCTGCTGAGGTTGCTTTAAGGGTAAATGAAATTATCCCTACAAAAGAAGCTGTAGCAGAAATGAGAGAGGAACTTGGTTTAAATGATCCTTTTTTAATTAGATATATTAAATGGATAAAAAACGTAAGCCATCTTGATTTTGGAAATTCTTATGTTAACAATAATAGAACTGTTTATGAAGAAATTACAAGAACTTTACCAGTAACTATAAAACTTGCTTCATATTCTTTTATATTAATTATTATTATTAGTTTTCCAATTGCTATTTTATGTTCTCTTTATCAAAATAGTTTTTTTGATAAATCAATTAGATTTTTAATATTTATCTTTACAGCTATACCTAATTATTGGCTTGGAATTCTCTTGTTATGGATTTTTGCTATGAAATATGGTTCTCTCCCTACTAATGGGGCTGAAAGCTTCAACCATTTTATATTACCATCTATTACTCTTGCTATGACATATGTTTCCACATACATTAGGCTAATAAGAAATAGTATGGTTGAAAATATGAAGGAAAACTATATTTTTTATGCAAAAGTTCGTGGTCTTAGCAATAAAGCAGTAGTTTTAAAACATGTACTATCAAATTCTTTACAATCTACTATTACAGCTTTAGGAGTAAGTATTGTAAATTTATTAGCTGGAACTTTTGTTATTGAAAATATTTTTTCTATTCCAGGTATTGGACGTCTTTGTATTACTGCAATTTTTAATAGAGATTATCCTATCATTCAAGCATATATATTAATAATGGGTTTTTTATTTGTTATTTTTAATTTGCTTGTTGATATTATACATAAACTTGTTGATCCAAGGTTAAGATAGAGGTGAAAAATGAATAAGATACTTAAAAGTAAATTTACCGTTTTTTTAATATTAGTTTTAGCATTAATATGTATCATGGGCATTTTTGCACCATTTTTTAGTCTTCATGATCCATTAGAACAAAATATAATTAATAAATATGCTGATTTT
>JAFGUR010000259.1 GCA_016938425.1 Fusobacteriaceae bacterium | reverse complement strand
CAAAGTCTCCAAGCTTATGACTATCAATAGAATGAAAATGTTCAAATATATGTAAATATCCAAAACTTTCAATTCCAATAAGTTTTTTTGTATCAGAGTCTTCTAACATAACTATTTCTCCATAAACAGGAGAGTAAACTCTCGGATGAATAAAGTTAAAAGCACAGTCTTTTCCATAGGATAAATCAATACCTGTGTGGAATTTCTTTGTTTTATCTTCTTCTCTGCTTATTCCAAAAGCATTTTTTTCTTTATCAAAAGTAACTTTAAATTCAGTTCCTTTTTTTACTTTTCTTTCAAAATTAACCCTGGATTTTTCCATAGCTAATTTATCAAGATTTAAATATATATCATCAAATTCCCAAGTTATATCTGGGAGCATTGTTTTTATTGCTTCTTCAAAAGTCATATTGTCACTCCTTAAAATTTTAGTTATTTTTATTTTTATCCCATAAATAATTATCAAAATATATTGAATTTAGGCTTACTAAAATTTAAATTTTAAGATAAAGCTTTATCCAAAGTCTGATATATTTTCTAAAGTATTTCTTCTGTTCTATTTTATAGTTTTTATCACCAGTTTCTTTATATAATTTTTTATAACAAGAACTGAGGTTACCATAAGCTAATGCTCTATCAGGTGAAAGAAGTATTACTCTCTCAAGTATTGGTATTGCTTCTTTGTATCTTTCTGTTTCTGATAGAAAGTAGGCATAGTCGTTGAGTACTAAAATATATTGGGTGTCTGTGAAATATTTTGGTTTATGTTTTAATATTGTTTTTACGTTTGATTTCTCAAGTTCTTTTATAGTTTTTTCTAAATTTTTTTCTTTAGAATAATCTGCTATAATCTTAGAAAGAACTTCATAATCTACCATATAAGATTTTAAAATTTTTATCATTTCCAGCATTTCTTCTCTTCCATATGTATCATATTCATCATTGGCTTCTTTTGTATAGACATCAAGGACATCTTCACCACTATCATTAATTGCATATATATTTGCTCCTACATCTATTAGGGCTTGCGTCACATCAGGCATTAACGCCCACATTAATGGTGTATAGCCCCAATTATTTTTTACTTCTAAATCAGCACCGAATTTTGATAATAGCCTTATTTTTTCAATATTTGAAGTAAAAATTACTGTTTCTAAGGATTCGTCCCTACTGTTTATGTCAGCTCCATTTTCTAATAATAGTTTTATTATTTGAATGTTTTCTGCAATATCCAAAGCTGTATTCAGGTATTTATTCTTTATATTAGCGTTTGCTCCATTTTTTACTAGTAATCTACTTATTTCATAATCTTTAGATATCATTAATGCTGTATATCCATTATTGTTTTGCATATTTACAT
>JAFGUR010000258.1 GCA_016938425.1 Fusobacteriaceae bacterium | reverse complement strand
CGGGGTTTCTTTAGCCTATCCTTTATCCCAGATACCAATGGGATTAGGTTCACTCATAGGAGTGGGGGCAGGTTCGGTATTGAGTATCGCAATAGGGGCCAATGATAAAAAAACGCAGAGTAGAATTCTTGGGAATAGCAATTATCTTTCTATTGTGATAGCTCTTGTGTATACATTATTAGCTTGGTATTTTGCAGTTCCTTTAATAAAAATAATGGGCGGGAAAGACGAAGCTCTTGCTGAAGGTGTTAAGTATTTCAAAATAACAGCGGTAGGTTCGATTTTTTGGATACATGGTCTGGCAGGAAATATGATAATTCGTGCCGAAGGAAAAATGAAATCAGCCGCGCTAATTATGGGGTTTGGCCTGGTTGTTAATCTTCTGTTCAATTATATCTTTATGGGAATGTTGAAAATGGGGGTAGAGGGTGCTGCTTGGGGAACCAATATAGGGATGCTTATTTATACTTTAAGTTCTTTCATATATTTTTCTATGGGAAAATCAACTTTTGACGCAAAACCATTCAAAATAGAAAAGGATTTTGAAATTATTAAAAAAATAAATTCTCTGGGAATATCCTCTCTTATTATGACTGTAATGACTTTAATACAAGGAATAGTTGTATTAAATGCCATTTCAAAATACGGAAGTGTTTATGACCTTGCTTTTTATGGAGCAGTATATAGAATTTTTACATTTGTTTTGACACCTGTTTTTGGATTAATGAGAGCTTTACAACCTGTTGTGGGAATAAATTTTGGAGCAAATAATTATGAAAGAGTAATAAGTAGTTTTAAAATATTTGCGGTAGGAGCTACTATTGTAATGTTTCCTTTTTGGATTATTTCTATGACTACTCCTTCAATTTTTTTAAGTTTAATATTTATAAACCAAAATTTTGATATTAATAGTTTAATAAATTTTAGAATAATGATGGGTCTGTTACCTGCATTACCTATTATTTTCATGACAATGACTTTTTATCCTGCAATAAATAAAGGTAAACCTGCCGCGTTAATGGGTATAACAAGACAATTGTTTTTTTATGTACCCATAATGTCTGTTATTCCAAGATTATATGGAATACAGTGGGTTTATTATGGGTCAACGGCGATTGATATATTTATTATAATTTGGGTTATTTTTATGATTAAAAAGGAGTTTTCTTTGTTGAGAATACAAGGAATACCCGCAACAGAATAATTTGTAAGCGAATCAAAATATTTGCATTTGCCATAAATTTGTAGTATGATTTAGAGGGTGATTTATATGAGAAATAAAGCTAATTGGGATTTAGTAGCAAAATTCTATGATAAGTTCATTACAAAAGATAAAAAAATGTATCAAGAACTTGCTAATAAAATGCTTAAAAATATTGAAAGAAATCATGGTATTCTTGAAGTTGGAACAGGGACGGGGATGATATCAATTTTATTAGCTCCTTATGTTGATAAAATTAATGCTATAGATTTTTCAGAGAAAATGATTGAAAAAGCTAAAGAAAATTCGATAGATAAAAAAATAAGCAATATTAGTTTTAAGACTGGAGATGTATATAAACTTTTGTATCCGGATAATTATTTTGACAGAATAATTATTGCAAATGTTTTACACATAATTCCCAATCCTCAAGAGGCTATAAAAGAGTTAAAAAGAGTAATAAAGCCTAACGGGATAATTTTTGCGCCGACATTTCTTCATAAAAGAAATTTTTTAGCTAATACTTTTGAGAAGATGGCTAATTTAATTTTTGGATTTAAAGCATATAGTAAATGGACCGAAGAAAGTTTTCAAGAATTTTTGAAAGCAGAGGATCTAAGAATAATTGAATCAAAGTTGATTAATGGGTTATTTCCGTTGTGTTATATAGAGTGTCAGAAGGGTTAGAGAAAAAATAAACATTAATTAGGGTTTACTGAAAAATAGAAAGGCTTTGATTTTATTTATGTCCAAGGTGATTTTTAGCAATTAAATGTTAAGTTTTTTGCAATTTTTCTTAAAAACTAAACATCTAAATCTTGGACTGCGTGTCTAAACCTCATAAACGTGGGACATTTTTTGTGACTATAGGGAGCTTATCCTTTTGGAAATCCCCTATAAATTACAATTTAAAAAAATCATATTGATTTATAAGGTGTCCAGCAACCTTTGCTGGTTGGTTTTGGGCAGATGCCCAAGGGTTTGCTAAAAAACACAAAACCATTGATTTTAAAATTGTACAAGGCAATTTTCAGTAATTGAATGTTAAGTTTTTTATAATTTTTCTTAAAAATCAAACATTTAGACCTTGGACTACACTTGCCGGACTTTTAACAATTATAATTTCAGAATTAATTATATTCATTTTATTTGCGTCCAACGTCAGGTTGGCGCGAGGCGGCTGCATAAGCCACGGTTTTCAAAACTGCTTCTAATTCACAGACTGTGACACAATAGTAAAAACATTAACGCAGAGGCGCAGATGAAAAAAGGAGTTTCGCAGAGAAATCTTTAGAACGTTGATTTTACTAATTTTTATTGTTTAAAATACTCTACTCCCAGTTCTCCACATCTCTATGTTGAAAGAGTTTGACCGGATTTTTTAATTGTGTCACAGTCTGTCAGCAGACCCTACTTAGAGAAATTATATAAAAATTAAGAATTAGTCAGATACAAATTTAATTTACTTTTGTTTAAAAAAAAGAGGCTAACCCTTTTAAAGGGTTAGCCTCTTTTTGATGAACTTTCTAATATCTATAGAGATGATATTGCAGAATATGGGATTTTATATGTTTGAAAAATACATGAAAAAATGAAACCTAAGTTTATATTATCAAAGGATTTTAACAAGGATAACGTTCTTTGGTAGAAATTGTATTTTTAGAGATCTTTGCAAGCTTCGAATTTTTAGTACAAAACATAAATTTTAAGCGTAGGACGCTTTTTGCGAAGCTTATCCTTTAGGAATCCCCGTGGGGGCTGCATAAGCCACGACTTTAAAAAAATCACTTCTAATTCAGTAAGCTCTAATTATCAAAAATAGTTAATCAATGTCTCACAGGAGACACCAACTATTCCAAATTAATAGTAGAGTTAAATAGTTTGATTAACAAAATTACTTTGGAGGTTGTATGAAAATAGATGTAAGGATTCTTTTGTTTACAAATTTACTTATGGGAATTCTAGTTTTTTTTGTTCAAAATAAGCATATGGGGACTTTTTCTTTTATTCTTGCTCTAATTCTTATGATTATTAGTGGTTTATATAAAGAATCTATAAATTATATTATTCTTTATATAATTTTAAGTTATTTTGGTGATTTTTTGGCACTTTTTGGTAATAATGGAATTTTTATGTATATAGATACTGTAGCTTTTATGATTTTAGCTGTTTTTCCATTGACGATGATAGGAACAATTATGGCGAAAACCATAAAAATAAATGAATTTATATCTACATTGGAACAGATTAAGATATCAAAAAATATAATTATTGCCCTTGCAGTAGCGTTTAGTTATATACCTACATTGAAGGAAGAATATTTTAGAATTAAAGAGAATATGAAGTTAAGAGGAATAAATTTAAGTATTATTTCTATTAT
>JAFGUR010000257.1 GCA_016938425.1 Fusobacteriaceae bacterium | reverse complement strand
TATTTATATTATCAACTTCGCTCCCAAAAACTATATTGTCTACTTTTAATAAATCTAAAATTCTTATACTCCCTTTCGCAAAAAATTCTGCTGAATCATTAGAATAAAAAGTAGGAAGTTCCACAACTAAATCAACTCCATTTAATAATGCCATTTCTGTTTTTACCCATTTATTAAATAAAGAAGGTTCTCCTCTTTGTAAAAAATTTCCTGACATACACGCGATAACTACTTCTGCCCCTGTTAACTCCCTTGCTTTTTCTAAATGATATTTATGTCCATTATGAAAAGGATTATATTCCACAATAATTCCACATGCTTTCATTATTTATTCTCCTATATATTATTTACTTTAGTTTAATGCAAAATTTCAACAATTTGATTTTACTTATATAAAAAACTTTGTTTTCATACATTCCCCCCACCTATAGTGGGAAAAGGGTGAGGAATCAGGGCGTAGCCCGAGCCTACGGTAAGGGGTTAGTCCTCGCCACTCCATAATTCGACTACAGGCTTAAAAGCCTAAGTCTCATTAAAACAATAAAAATATTGTTTGATATTATTTTTAACCATATACAGATAATTTTTAGTTTTGCAACTAACTAATTATTTACTCAATTATACAATTTTTCCTTAACAAAAATAAGTCCTTTCTTTTTTTTATTGAAGTTTTAAAAAAATAGGTATATAATTAGTTTCATTGCCAAGTATTAGGAGGAAAAAATGATTTTAACATTTGATATCGGAAATACCCATATAGTTACAGGGATATATTCTTCAAAGGGTGTTCTTTTAACTAATTTTAGAATTGCTACAGAAAATAATATAACTGAAGACCAATTATTTTCATATATAAAAAATATTGCTGACTTTAATAAGATTGATATTACAACCATTGAAGATATTATTATTTCTTCTGTTGTTCCAAATATAAATGTTATTTTTGAATATCTTTGCAAAAAATACTTTAAAGTAAAACCTTTAATGGTAGGGCTTCATCTAAATTTACCTTTTACATTTGCACCTCACCTAATTACAAATAATTTTGGTGCTGATAGAATTACAGATATCACTAAAGCTATTAGTTTATTTGAAGATAAAAATTTACTTATTTTTGATTTTGGAACTGCCACAACCTATGAAGTGCTTAAAAATAAAGTTTATATTGGTGGTGGAATTTTACCAGGAGTAAATATGTCTATTCATTCTCTTTTTGGTAAAACAGCTCAGCTTCCAAAAGTTGAATTTCAAAAACCAGAAAGTATTCTAGGAACTAATACTGTAGAACAAATTCAAGCTGGTATCTTTTATGGATACATTGGACAAATCAGAGAAATCATCTGTAAAGTAAAAGAAATTCTTCCTGATATATATGTCATTGCAACTGGTGGAGTTGGAGAAAATATTGCAAATGAGCTAAAAGAAATTGATAAATATTTACCAAATCTTGCAACTGATGGACTATTTTTACTTTATAAAATGAATAAAAATTAAATAAAAAGCTCTTAAAAAATATTAAGAGCTTTTTAAATTATATTTCTAAAATACTTTTACACCTAAACTAATTTGAAACTGTGATAAATTCTCATCTTTACCATTTACATCCATTTGATAATTTTTATAAGTAACTTCACCTAAAAAATTATATACATCCATTCCAAATCCTATAGCCCAAAATGTTCCATCTTCTACCCCACTACCAAATCCTGTATAATTATAAACTTTATTAATTCCAACTTTATATACCAAATAAGGCTTAAATACTACAGGAAATACATTTAACCTTCCATACGCATAGTAAGGCATATTTTGAATCTCTCCAGTAGTTCCTGCTGTTCCTCCATCAAAACTTAAAGGCATATTTAACTCAATTCCTCCACCAACTGTTATGTAACCAAAATTTGCTCCCAGTTCAGCTCCTAAAGATGGGTTAATTGTATTATTTTTTAATTCCAATTTATCCAGATTTGAATTAAAATTAGCTGAAGGTCTAATTGCCAAATCTAGGTAATAATTTGCAAAGGCATTTAAACTAAAAATAAATAAAATAATTAATTTTTTCATGTTTCCTCCTACACTTCTCTAAAGCTTTCACTCTTAATAAATTAAGCTTTTTTACTTATATTTTTAATTATCGAATTTTTCTCAAAAAAAATAAAGGATTTTTTTTATTTATTTAGAAAATAATTTTACAAAACCATTTATTAAGGAGGTTTTAAAATGTTCATGAATAAATACTCTCTTTATGAAGAATTTTATTTAGAACAGCTTGAAGTACTTGAAAAAGAAATGCAAGTTCACCCCTTAGATATGACTTATGTTTATGAATGGGAAATGCTTGCAGAACTAATTAAAGAAGTTAGAGTTGCTAAAGAATACCGTTTCTAATTTTATTCTTTGGGCATCTCTGATTCTTGTATTATCTCAGCAGACTCTTTTTTCACTTCCTTTTTTGTTTCTTTTTTTGTTTCCTTTACTTTTTCTACTTTTTCTACTTTTTTTGTTTTTTTCTCTACTTTTTTCTCTTCTTCTACCTTGTTTAAAGATTCTATCTGACTTTTAGACAGCTTAGAAACTTTTATATTATATTCCTTGTAAATGTATTCATAAATATCATTTACTTTTCCTATACTAAATGGTGTTTTTGACAACAAATAATACTCATCTCCAAGTTTTTCAACTTTTGTATCAATTATATTTTTTACTTTATCTTGAATTTTCTCAAAACTATCTGATTTTTTGTTTTTGCTAAAATATATATAATAGTTAGCTTTATTACTATTTTCTTTACCAAAAAAAATACCTTCTGTCATATCCTTTGTCTTTTCTATAGCTACTTCACTTGTAACCTCTGCCCCTACTTTTTCAATTTGAGCATTTACTTTTTCCATATCTTGAATTTTCTTTAATCTTGTTTGAACTTCTTTCTCGACTATTTGATTAATATCTTTTTCCTTTTTAGGATACCAAATATAAACTGAATTTGTAAGTATAATTCCTATCCCGATTCCTAATAGTATGTATTTCTTCAATTTTAAATCACCCCAGAACATTATACTAAAAAAAATACTTTTTTTCAAACTTCTTGACTAAATCTATTTTTTTTCATATAATTAAATCTGCAATAAAATATCCCTAAAAAATAATCAAATGATTATTTTTTAAGACAGTTCAGTAGCACCATCCTGTCTTTAATTAAAACTAGGGCTCTTTTTTTGTTGCTATATTTTTTTGGGAGGTTAACATGAGTAACGAAATTTTATTGATTATTGAAGTATTTTTGACATTTGGGATATTACTGCTTTCATATCGTTTATTTGGTAAATTGGGACTTTTTATTTGGATTCCAATTGCTACTATTTTAGCAAATATACAAGTACTTGTTAGCGTATCCATCTTTGGACTTGTTGGAACTTTAGGAAATGTTGTTTATTCCTCAAACTTCCTTGCTACTGATATTATTTCAGAAAAGTACGGTAAAAAAGATGCTACTAAAGCTGTTGCCATTGGCTTTTTTGCCCTTATTACCACAACTATTTTAATGAATTTTTCTTTGTTATACACTCCTTTAGGAGATGCTTTTTCTGAAGAATCATTTAACCATGTAAAATCTATTTTTTCTGTAATGCCGAGACTTGCATTTGCTAGTTTGTTAGCATTTTTAGTGTCTCAAACACATGATATCTGGGCTTTTGAAATTTGGAAAAGAAAATTTGCAGGTAAAAAATACCTTTGGATTAGAAATAATGCTTCTACCATTGTAAGTCAAATTATTGACAACGGAATTTTTTCTGTAGTTGCTTTTTGGGGAACAATGCCTAAAGAAAATATTCTTCAAATTTTTATAACTACATTTATTTTCAAGACTATATTGTCGATAGCTGATACACCTTTTGTATATCTTGCTACAACAATGCATACAAAAAAAGATTCTAAAACTCAAAGAAATATGGAATTAGAAAATGCATAAAGCTATCCTTTCGGATAGCTTTTTTATTTATTTTTCTTATATATTAAAGTCCCATAAGCAGGAATTACTATTTCTGCTTCTCTATTTAAAATGTCTTTCTTTTCTCCATTTAATACATTAACTAAATTTTTACCTCTACCTGTTTCAATAATTATTTTTTCTTCCTTTCCACTTCTATTTATAGCTAAAATAATCATATTTCCATCAAATTCTTTAGAAATAATCAATACATTATCTGCTGCTTTTAATTTATTTAATGTTCCCTTATGTAAAATTTCCTTATTATCAATGCTTATATTAATAATTTTTCTATAAAAATCTTCAATATCTTTTGAACCTTTAACTGTATACTTAATAGTTCCTTCTACTTCATCAAATAAAACTTTTCCATCTAACAAGTTTTTATAATCTTTATATTTTGAAATATAATCACTTTCTTGGTAATATGGAACATACTCATCCCATATCATAGGTTTTTTATTATGTGGAATATCTCCACCCCACATAAATTTTTCGCTCCCATAATAAATACTCTTATCTCCAGATAAAAAGAATTCTAATGCTATTGCCTGTTTATACAAGTTAGGTACATTAGGATTAATAATACTAGGATCTATCCCTTTATAGTTAAAAGTTTGCTTATTATTTGTATCAACTTCTCTTTCTCCATTTATCATACTAGAATTTAATCTATCAATATCTGTTCCTTCTATAAAAGTCACTGCATTAATATTTCTATTTTCTAAATATATGCTAGTGTATAAATCCTCACTTTTAAATCCTGTTGTTGAACTATAAAATTTTTGAAAAGAATCTACAAACTCATAATTCAAAATCTCCTTTTTATCTAGCTTTGTATTTCTGTTATCGATCATATCATATTTAAAAATATACTTATTATCTTTATTTAAATCTTCTTCAAAATCTTTATAAAAATCATCATTACTTGTATCTCTTATTTTTATTACATATCCATCTAAGCCTAAATCAAGCCATTTTTTAGCTGATTCCTTCAAATAATTTTGAACATCTTTATTTTTAAGATTTAACTTTACTATTTCTCTATTTGCTCCAAAGCTATCATAATCCATGTGATTCCTATTCCAATTTTGTATTTCTTGAATTTCTTCCTTTGATAAATTCTGATGAACTTTTACAAAAGAATTTCTATATCTTTCTCCATTTTTTATAATTACTCCCTCATCAGAAGTCCCATTATATAAATATTCTTTTGAACTTTCTTTTATATTAAACCAATCCCAATATTTAGATTCTTTCCCATTTTTCAATATATCTTGAAAAGGCAAAAATCTATAAGATACATAATCTAAAACAATATCGCTTACTACTTTTACATTTTCTTTGTGAAATTCTTTCAAAAATTCTACAAAATATTCATCTGAATTTGTATTTTCAATATTTTCCCCAGAATTTAATATTTTGAATTCACTTTTATTACTTGTATAAAAAGTTCCATAATCAGGACTTATATGTTTATAATCAATAATATCTTCTTTACTATTTGAATAAGAATAAAAAGGAGAGCTTATCCACAATATATTTATTTTCATTTCTTTAAAATAATCTTTTTTTGCCAATAAACCTTTAAAATCTCCACCATATCTTTTAGTATTTTCTGATTCTTGTCCATATACACTTTCAGCTTTCTTTTCCCACTGTGATTTTTTATTAAAATTTTCTCTCCAATTTGATACTTCAAATTGACCTAAAATCTTCTTTACTTCTTGAGTTCCCCAGTTATCTACTAACTCTTTAATTCTTACATCGTTAGGTTCAGAAAAGCTTTCAGGTCCATACTCATTAAAAATAGGATCATTTTCTATCTGACCATTATAGAAAGTATCTATATTCACTTTATACCATAATTTTGATTCGCTATTTAACTGTTTATTTAAATTTCCTATATATTTTAAAGGTTCTATTTCTTTTTTATTAAAAGTTCCTTGTTCACCAAAATAATATGTTAAATTTCCATCACTAATCTCAAAATAAAAATTCATTTCTTCCTTATTCGGAATTTTACCTTCAAAATATTCATATTCTCCAATACTTCCAATAGATTCTGTTTTATATTTTTTAGAATTAGCTATTATATCTATTTTTTCAATATCTTCATTTTTTACTTTTAAAATAATTTTAATATTATTGCCTTCTACCAATTCATAGCTCTTATCATAAGATATATAATTTCTGAATATATATCCATCCCCTTTAGCAGATTTTAAAGGTGGAGCTACTCTATCTATATCCGTTTCTAAATTTTTACAAGAGCTCAAAATTAATGCACTTAAAAAAAATAATATTTTTAATTTTTTCAATTTTTTCTCCTTTTATTTCTTGAATTACAAGAAATTTCGATTAGTACTTATTACATTAAGATTTATAATTTACTATATGTATTACAAAAAAATAATTCATCTTTAAACATAAAAACTAGTGGAATCCCACTAGTTTTTAATTATATCTTTTTTAATTAGTTATGTCAAAATTAATTAATTTAAATAATTAACTTCATCTAAATTAAGCTTTAGTTTTTCAAAAATTACTGGTATAAAATACTTAATTTCAAATAATACTTCTTGCAAAGAAAATTCCAATATTATAGATAACTCATCATAATTTTTTTCTTCTACCAATTTTATTAAGTTACTTAATACATTGTCTACTTTGAAATAAATAATATCTAGTTTTTTATCAGTATACTCTAATAACTCTTCTGATTTTTTTAAAATTTCAATTATCCATTCTAAACCATAAATTCCATCTACCAAATTTTCTAAGGGTTTTATTCTTTCCCCTACTCTTAGTGAAATTATTATTTCTTCTAAAGTGTTTAAATAATTATCTAAATAGTCTGACAATTCTTTTACTGTTTCTCTTAACAAACAAAGAGGATTTTGACTTGTAACTTCTACCATTTCTATTTCTTCCATAGATAAAACTGATAAAGAATCTAAATTTACACCATCAATTTTTACAGAAGTTACTACTCTTCCTTTTGTTTCTATTACTTTTAAAAGTTGCGACAATAAAAATTCCAAACTACCATATTCTTTTTCATTTATTACTTGTTCTACATTATCCATCAATATTCTCATAATCTACCCACCTAATTGTGAAATTTGTCCTTGCAACCAGTTACTTGTTGAATTACTTGTTTGTATCGAACCTTCCATAGCTGTAAATTGTGATTTTAAAGCATCTTCTCTAATTGATAATCTATCTTCTGTTCTACTTATCCAATCATTCATTTCCTTAATTCTATTATCTATAGCTTTTGATTGTCTATCTAATGTTCCATTATAAGTAGTTAAAGGTTGTAAAAAATCTGAAATTTTATTAGCAATCCCTTGATTAAATCCATAACTACTATTACTTAATTTTTTGTTTGATTCTACTATAACCTCTTGTCCTCTACTTGGTGCATTTCCAAACTCTATTGCTCCCGAAATATCATCTATTACCACAACATTATTTGGAATTCCTTTTCCTAATCTTGCATCTAAGTCTGCTTTTGATTTAATTTCTCCATTAATTACATGTTTTATCAAATCAACTTTAGAAACTTTTAAATCTGAAAGTTGACTTTTTTTCATTATTTTATAATTATCTCCATCAGCTGTATAAACTTTATTTCCAACTCTTATCTGAATATTATTAATATCTGAAACATCGTAATTTGGAGAAGAATATTTAGCATTTTCACCATTTCCTAGTCCTAATTTTTGTTCACCTTTAGAATTTCCTGCTTGAAGAAATAATCTTTCTATTGCCGCTGGATTTTCTGCTAAAGCAGTTCTTAACTTTTCTTCATTAACCACAAGTTCTGGCTCTTTTCCTATTGTCCCTATTCCTATTAAAGCCAATTGACTATATTTTGACTCTATACCATTTACAGAACTTGCCATATAAGTTCTTAGATTATTTGCTAATCCATTAGCAGTACTATCTCCTTGTAAAGGACCATCTTTAGTCGTTTTCGTATTTATTGTTGTTGTTGTCTTATTATACTCTTCTACCAATTTCTTTATTTTCTCTACCATGGTGTCAACATCACTTTCAACCTTGATAGTTATTTTTTCCCCATCAGTACTATTGTTTTTTAGGTTTATTTTAATTCCATCAAATAGGATTTCATTAGAATTTCTTTCATAGGTAATACCGTCCATTTTAAAGCTTGCCTTTTGCCCCTCATAAACAGTAGCTTTTTTATCCTCATCTTTTATAAATCCTAATTCTTTCATCAAATTAGAAGTATCTGCTTGAAATATCAAGTCATCTCCCGCTACAGATGAAACTATACTCATTTTTCCACTTACTTCATCAAAATAAGCTTTAACTGGAGAACCCTCTCTGTTAAGCCTTGATACAATATCTTCAATACTATCTACTTCTGGATTAACATTTACTGTATAATCATTTATTGTAAAAGAACCTCTTTTTACATTGTCTAAATTATCTAAAGATTCCATTGTTTTTTTATAGTCTGGCTCAGTCATATTTGTTACTTTTTTACCAGCATATTTTGAAATTTCTAATCCTCTTAAAAAAGTTTTATCTTCTGCATTTATTTCAACAGGTTTATCATTCGTAGCTTCTATTTTAAATCTTCTTTCTTGAGAACTAAAACTAGCTTTTACTCCTGCATTAGAAGCATTTATTTTATTTATAAAAGTTCCAATTGTATCTGTTGATTCAACATTTATTTTTTTCCCATTTACTTCAAATCCAATCTTAGAAAAATCCATATTCCCAATTGGACTTAAAAACATATCTATAAATTTTGTACTTACCTCTCTTGTTCCTAACCTTCCTCCAGTAACATTATAACTTTCTCCGTTAGAAAATTCTAACTTTCCATCTGAAGTTGCAGTTCCTGATTTAGCAAGCTTAATATCTTCTATAACATAAGTACCTTTTTTAGCACTTGGCCCTAACTCTACTCCCACAAACTTTTCATCACTAATAGAAACTTTTTTCTTTTTGAAAGGATTCGACGTATTCATATCCATTGCTGTAGTTCTAAACGCTTTTACTTGTGTTCCTATTTCTTGCCAATGCTTTTTTTCTTCTTGAGCTTTTTTTATCTCATTTTGCTTCATATATATAGGACGTCTCTCTATTTCCATTAACTGTTGTACCATTGATTTTGTATCTAAACCAGAGGCCAACCCTGTCATTTCTATTCCCATTTATTTACTCCTTTCAAATAATCTCATCAAATAACAACCCTATTATTTCTTCAGATTTTTTAGCAAATTCCAATACTTCTTTTGCAGGTATTTGTTTTATTTCATCTCCTGTTTCTTTATTATATATCTTTACAATTAGTTTATCATAATAATAATCTTTTTCAAATTTTAAATTTTTATTTAAAATATCTGAATTTACATTCATTTTTTTTATAGCATCATCTATTTTTTTTTCTTCAAAATTATCTATTTTTTTACTTATTTCTTCCAACCCTCTAATAGATACAATATCCCCTTTTAATTGTGGACTTTCTACTTTTTTTTCTTCCTCTATAGAATTTCTTTTTATATTTGAACTTGTATTCGGAGAAGCTACTGATAAACTTTCTATCTTATCATCTATTCTCATTTTACACCACCTACAAAAAATAATTTTATCTTTAATATATTAACGGCTTAATTTCCAATAAACTTAATGGTTTTTATAAAATATTAACAAATTAAATTCACTTTTTTTCAAATAAAATATATAAGCTAGAAATACTCTTTGTTATTAATTTAATATTTCCCAACCGTTGCTAAGCTACTTTAGTTTAAAAGTTCAATATTTAAATCCAAGATTGTTTATTTTTTGCTCATATACAAATACTTTTTAGTTTTTCAACCAATTTAATCTTCATTCCTCTTAACTTTATAGTTCTAGCTCATTGCAAAATTTCAACAACTTAATTTTACTTGTATAAAAAACTTTGTTTTTTATACATCCCCAGAGTGGGGAATTGAGACGAAGTCCGAATCCACGGCAAGGACTCCGTCCTCACCACTCCATAATTCGACTACAGGCTTAAGAACCTAATTCTCATTAAAACCAATAAAAATAATATTTATATTATTTTTAGCTGTGTACAAATAATTTTTTAGTTTTGCAACTAGCTATAATAGTTCCTATAAATAAAACAAAAGAACTCGAAAAAAAGATTAGTTCTTAGTTTTCGAGTTCTTTTATTTAATTATATCCTACTTCTATAAGGCATGCTTTCTAAAAAATTAGAAATTATAGATTTTTGAATTACTTGGAAAACCTAAAAGGTTTATCCAAGTAATTGTAGAACACTTTGTGGAGCTGTGTTAGCTTGTGCTAACATTGATGTCCCTGATTCAGAGATTATTCTGTCTTTTGAAAACTTTACCATTTCACTAGCCATATCTGCATCTCTTATTCTTGACTCTGCTGCTTGTAGATTTTCTCCAGATACTCTTAAATTGTTAATAGTATGTTCTAATCTATTTTGCATTGCTCCATACTTTGCTCTTTCTGTTGATACTGATTCTAATGCATCATTAATTGTTTTAATAGAATTATTAGCATCTTCTTGTGTATCAATTTTAATACTTCCAATTCCTAATGCATCTGCTCTCATATCATTGAAAGTCAAATCTACATTTTGATCTTTATTAGCCCCTATGTGGAATAATACTCCATCTCCCGTGTATTCTCCATCCATAAGAACTCTTGTATTAAATTCTGTTGTATCACCAATTCTGTTAATTTCTTGAACCAATTGATCAACTTCTAATTGTAATTTTGATCTATCATCTGCTGTATTAGTGTCATTGGCAGACTGTACTGCAAGTTCTCTCATTCTTTGTACAATAGAATGTGTTTCATTTAAAGCTCCTTCAGCTGTTTGTATCATTGAGATACCATCTTGAGAGTTTTTGGTAGCCATTCCTAGTCCTTTAATTTGACCTCTCATTTTTTCTGAAATTGCTAAACCTGCTGCGTCATCTCCTGCTCTATTAATTCTTAGTCCAGAAGATAATTTTTCCATAGATTTCTCTACTCTTGCATTGACGTCATTTGTGTTTCTATAAGCATTTAATGCTGATATGTTGTTGTTAATAATCATTGTCATCAATCCTCCCTGATTTTAGCTTCCTTGTTTTCACAGTACCCTAGGTTATACTGTTTGGTGGACAAGCCACCACATCTACACTCCAGTAAGTATGACTGTTTATAAATATAGGTATTGTGGCTCAAACTCTTTTAAAGCTTTTGCCCCTAACAAGGTTTTCTAAAATCTTTGGAGGATTAGATTCTAAATTATTGGATTGATTTCTTCAAAGCTACTAATTTCAGGATTTTTTAATGACTCTTTTATATTTCTCTACCCAATAATTTTGGGTAGAGAAATATTATGTTTTATCTATCTTAACAATTGTAAAACATTTTGAGGTGTAGCATTAGCTTGTGCTAACATTGCTGTACCACTTTGAGAAATGATTTTGTCTTTGTTTAACTTAACCATTTCACTTGCCATATCTGTATCTCTTATTCTTGACTCTGCTGCTTGTAGATTTTCTCCAGATACTCTTAAGTTATTAATAGTATGTTCTAATCTATTTTGCATTGCCCCGTATTTAGCTCTTTCTGTAGAAACATTTTCTAATGCATCATTAATTGTTTTAATGGCATTATTTGCATCTTCTTGAGTATCTACTTTAATACCAGATATTCCTAAAGCATCTGTTCTCATATCACTAAATTTAAGATTTACATTCTGGTCTTTGTTAGCACCTATATGATAAGTTGCCCCATCATCTTTGAATTCACCATTCATAAGAGTTTTTGTATTAAATTCTGTAGTATTCCCTATTCTGTTGATTTCTTCACCTAATTGATCTACTTCTAGTTGAATTTTTTGTCTATCTGAATCAGTATTAGTATCATTGGCAGATTGTACTGCAAGTTCTCTCATTCTTTGTACTATTGAATGAGTTTCATTTAAAGCTCCTTCAGCAGTTTGTATCATTGAGATACCATCTTGTGAGTTTTTTGTAGCCATAGCTAAACCTTTAACTTGACC
>JAFGUR010000256.1 GCA_016938425.1 Fusobacteriaceae bacterium | reverse complement strand
TTTTAAAATTTATGAACTTTATTTGAACTAATAAAAAGTAATATAGATACTATTAATGATGTAAAAGTAGAGGTATAATTGGGATATAGAATTGAGGAGGGGTAGAATATGGGTAGAAGAGAACGAGAAGAAATTAAACAGTTAGAATCTATAAAAAGTGAACTTTCAGCTAAACTTCAAGGCTTAAAGATTCAAAAAAATACTATTGATAGAGAAATTAATTCTACTAATCAAAATATAAATAACTTAATCAGTAAAATTGAAAAATTAAAGGAAAATGGAAGTTTAATTGTTTCTGAACACGCAATTATAAGATATATTGAAAGAGTTTTAGGCATAAGTATTGACGAAATATCTCAAAAGATACTTGGCAATGAAATAGAAAAGCAAATAGAAACCTTAGGTAATGGGACTTATCCCATCAATGACAACGAATTTAAAATTGTTGTAAAAGATAATGTAGTTGTAACCATAATTAAAGAATAAAAAAATATGTGAAAAGTGGATATTTGTGTAAAGTTGGGGTATACTGGTAAGAAGAAAGTGAAAAAGGAGGGAATAAATGAGATATGAAATAAGTTTGGAGCTAGAAAACGAAAGAATAGTCCAAGATTACAGAAGAAAATGTATGTCGCTTCTGAAAGCAATAACTGAAGACTATAAACCTAGTTTTAAAGAAAAGCAATATGGAGAAAATAAGATTAAGGATTTTACTTTTGCAATGAATTTGCCATTTGAAAAGGTAGAAGGGGATTTTATTAAACTTAAAAACAGGTCAATAAAAATGTATCTATCTATTTATAAAATGGAGGATTCACTTTATTTTATGACAGCATTTTTAAATGGAGTTGGGAAAACTTTTGATTTTGGAGAGAATAACAAAATAAAAGTTTTAAGTATAAGACCTCTGAATGAAAAAGAGATTAGAGGGGAAAGCGTTATATTTAATTTATTGTCAGGACTTGTTATAAGGGAACATATAAAAGAAAAAAATAGAGATTGGTATCATTTAATAACTGATGAAAAAGGTATTGATATACTTAAAACAAATTTAATATTTTCTCTTAAAGATAGATTCAAACAAAGTGATTTGGAGGCAATAAAGATTGAGCCACTGAATACTAAAAAAACAGTAGTTAAGTTTTATGATTACAAGTTCCCAATAACTTTAGGAAATATAAAAGTAACAGCAAAAAAAGAGATACTAGAGTATTTTTATAAAAGTGGGTTAGGTTCTCGGGCTTCTTCGGGGTTCGGAATGTGTGAAATAATTGATTAGGAGGTGAAAAATGCTAACAGAATTAGAAAATGGTATTATAAGAATTGAACCATCTGATTGGAGATGGGGGGCAAGTATTGTAGGGTTTATTAAATATGTAGAATATCATAAAGAAACAGAAAAGATTGAAATTGATGATGAATTTATAAAGTTCAATATGAATTTAATTACAGAGGATAAATATTTAGAATTTGCAGAAAATATATTTGCCGATAAAATGCATCATAAAATTGTTGAAGATTTATTAACTCAAGAAGCTACTCCCGAAAATATAAAGGCAGTAAATGATAAATTATCTCAAAATACGTCAAGTAATACTATTATGATAAAGACTTTTAAAGGAATTAAGTATGATGAAGAAAATAGAGAGTTAATAGAAACAATAATAGAAAAAAATAGAAATGAATTGATTTTAAATACCTTTAGAGGTGGACGTTCTTTATATTATAAATTTTGTAATGAAAATAATATGTTAAAGGGAAAAGGTAGTTCTTGTAGACTAAGAGGTTACAGTGTTGATATGGGTAAAAAAGGTAAATCAGTATCTTTTATGGCAAATTCTAGTACCTTTGTTTTTGAAGACCATCCTATATTTGATTTTATTCCCTTTGCATTTTCAAAAACAAGAGAATCTTTCTTTATAAACAATAATTTTACTATTGGTCAACTGGTGAAGTCTAATAAATTTGAACCCTTTGAAGATGAAAATGCTTTTAAGAGTAAACTTTTCTTTAAAGTAAAAAACTCTTCTGATTATATTGATTATGATGTAGAAATAATAACTAAAGATATGGAAAAAGAGTATTATGAAAGCTTATATTTAAGAAAAAATGCTATTAAAACCTTTGAAAATATAAGTGAAACTACGGTAAATATTATTAGTTCTTCTTGCAAATTAGAAAGATTTAGAGGGAATGTCCTTGGAGAAAGTGTTAATAATGATGGATATATAAATATTCAAAGTATAGTTGTTAATTCAGTTATTAATAATATAAAACTAGATGATTTAATTGATGTTTTATTGAAAGAAAAAACTAAGCAATATTTAATTTCACAACTAATTATAATTAATTTAGGAGGAAAAATGACAGAAGAACAAAAAAAAGCATTGGCTTCAGCACTTGCAATTAAGAAAAAATTATTGGCAGAAAATAAAGGTAATAAACTTAGAAGTTATGAACAAAGATTTATAAGTGCAATTACTTTAAAAGATTATGACAAAGTAAAAGAATTATTATTACATCTTTCAGCTTACACACAATTAAGAATTGATTTTGCAATGGAACTATTTGAAGATTTTGAAGGTAATAAAGATTTAGCTTATACTTTCATAAATGGATTGGGAGAAAAAACAATGATAAAAAATGAAACAGAAAATAAAGGGGGACAAAACTAATGAAATCAGTAACATTAACAATAATAGCAAATATGACATCAAATTATGGGGAATCACTTGGAAATGTAGCATCAGTTCAAAAAGTATTTAAAAAAGGGAAAACATATGCAACTAGAAGTAGAGAAAGCTTAAAAAATGCAATAATGATTGAAAGTGGTTTATATGATGATTTGGAAGTTAGTGTAGATGGAGCAACACAAAAAGTAGTTTCTGATGAAATTAATGCTGCAACTTGTAGAGCCTTAGAAGGTGGATATATGAATACAAAAGTGGGGAAAGATGGAAGAACTTGTATAAGAAATAGTTCTATATATCTTACAGACGCTATTTCTTGCGAGCCGTTTATATTGGAAAATAGATTCCATAATAACCTTCATTTAGCAACTACTTTTGCAAAAGCTAATAATTTGAATGTTCAAAATGACGCAAAAGCAACAGGATTAATGCCTTATAACTATGAATATGATAAAAATATGAAAATATACTCTTTAACAATAGATTTAACAAAAGTTGGAATAGATGAAAACTTTAATACTAAAGCTGATAACAAAGAAAGGTGTGAAAGAGTAATAGCAGTTCTTAATGCAGTAGAAAGTTTAAATCTTGTAGTAAAAGGAAACCTTGATAATGCAGAACCTCTATTCGTTATAGGTGGATTAAGCGATAGAATGACACATCAATTTGAAAATGTGGTAAGCGTTCACGGAGGGAAATTAAAAATTACTCCTGATTTGAAAAACAGATTAGAAAAAGGTTATAAAGCAGCTCTTCTTGAAGGTGAAAATTTTGAAAACGAATTTGAAATAATTAAAGAACTTAATACTATAAGTGTTAGTGAATTTTTCGATAATTTGAGAAGTGAAGTTAAAGCATACTATGAGGTGTAACTATGAAAGTGATAAGACTTGTGCTTACACAAAATAAAGCACACTATAAAAAGGAAGAAACTGTTACAAATAAAATGACTTATCCTTTACCACCATTTTCTACAGTAATTGGAGCTATCCATAATGCTTGTAACTATAAAAATTATCATCCTATGGATTTATCTATTCAAGGAAGTTTTGAAACAGTAGGGCAAGAAGTTTATACAGATCATTGTTTTTTAAATTCTGTAATGGATGATAGGGGAATTTTAGTTAAATCTATGAACGGAGATTTACAATCAAAGGGTTTTGTTAAAGTTGCTAAAGCTTTAAAAGGTACTGGAAACAGCTTTAGAAAAGGAATTACAATTCAAGTTTATAATCAAGAGTTGATGGATGAGTATTTAAAATTAAAAGATACTAATGATGAGATTGCAGAGTTTAAAAATAGTAGAATAAAAAAAATACAGGATTTAATAAAACTTAGAAAAAAATCTCTAAAAACTAAAAAACAAAAATTTGATAAAAAATCAGAAGAGTTTAGTAAATTATCACTAAGAGAAACTGAAATTCAAAACATTGAAAAATTAATTTTGGAAAGATTGGAAAATTATGTTTTTGAAAATTGTACAAAAGAGCTTTCTAAATATCAATCATTAACAACAGCACCTAAATATTATGAAGTTCTTTATGGCGTAAAACTTATAATTCATATTAGTTCTGATGAAGAAACTTTGAAAGAGATTAAAGAAAATATTTATAATTTAACGGCTATTGGTAGAAGTGAAGATTTTGTAGATGTAGAAGAGTGTGAAATAGTAGATTTATCTATTGAAGAAAATTTAGAAAAATTTGACTTCTTCACAGGAGATTTAATAAATAAAGCTATACATTTAGCATATCTAAACTATGAACAGGTTAAAGATGAAAATATAAATATTTTAAGTTCTGGTGGAATTGCTAAGAATGGAACCAAATACTATCTAAACAAAGATTACACAATAGAAAATCAAAAGAGAAAGTTTAACAAGAAAAAAGTAATTCTTACTTCAAAACATACAATTAATGAAAATGCAAAGAATGTTTATGTAGATTCCATTAATAATGAGAATTATATATTAAGTTTTGTATAGGAGCAAATATGGATATAGAAAAATATTTAGCAAAACCTACTAAAAGTGTTAGAAAGCATACGAACGAGCTTTATGAAGCTCTAAATATTCTTGTAGAGCAAAAATATGTGTTTGGGCATTTATTAGAATTATTAAAAGAGGCAATAGAGTATCACGATTATGGAAAAGTTAATAAATATTTTCAGCAAAGAGTTAAAGGGCTTTTAAAGTCTTTTGATGATGAAATTGAACTGCCACATAATCTTTTATCACTGTTTTTTATAAAAAAACCTACTGAAAATGTTGAAGATTATTACAAAATAGCTTATGCAATTTTAAACCATCATCAAAGATATGACCCAATTAAAACTTATAAAGAAAAATCACATTTATTAGCTGATAATCTTGCAGAATTTAGAAATTTTATTGTAAATAAAGTTTCTGTTGAAGAAATAAATAAAATTTCTAGCTACAAAACAGACACGGAAGCCATATTATTAAAAGGTTTTCTTCATAAATGTGATTATTCAGCAAGTGGAGAATATATTATTGAGTATAAAAATGATTTTCTTATAGATTCTTTGAAAAATAAATTTTTACCAACATTAAGAGAAACAGTTCCTAAAGCTGATTGGAACGAATTGCAAAATTTTTGTATGAATAATTCCAATGAAAATATAATTGCTATTGCTAATACAGGAATGGGGAAAACAGAAGCAGGGCTTTTGTGGATTGGAGATAATAAAGGTTTTTTTATACTACCTCTAAAAACAGCCATTAATGCAATATTCGACAGAGTGAAAAATAAAATTATTCAAAATGAGAAAATAGACAAAAGACTTTCGTTACTTCATTCAGATACGACTTCTTATTATTTGAAGGAATCTACAGTAGAAGAAGATAAAGTTATTGAGTATACAAATAAAGGTAAACAATTTAGTTTACCTTTAACAATCTCAACTTTAGACCAAATTTTCAATTTTGTTTATAAATATAATGGATTTGAGTTAAAACTTGCAACTCTTAGTTATTCAAAAATTGTTATAGATGAAATCCAAGCATATTCACCAGATTTGTTGGCTTATTTGATTTATGGTCTAGAAAAAGTAACAGAAGTTGGAGGAAAGTTTGCAATTTTGACTGCCACATTACCCCCTTTTATAAAAGATTATTTGAATCAAAATATTAAAGGAATTAAATTTGAAAAATTTACCAAAGGGAAAGACAGACATTATTTAAAAGTCTTTGAAGAAAGCTTAAATGTTGAGTTTATTTCAAATTTTTATAAAGAAAGAGGTGGAAAAGTTTTAATTATTTGTAATACTGTTAAAAAATCACAGGAAGTTTTTGACCTTTTAAACAAAACTTATAACATTGAAAATGTTGAACTTCTTCACGCAAAATTCACTAAAAATGATAGAAAAGAAAAAGAAGAAAGTATTTTAGCTTTTGGAGATACAGAATATAAAGGAAATAAAATTTGGGTTGCAACCTCTGTGGTAGAAGCTTCTCTTGATATTGATTTTGATTATCTATTTACAGAACTAAATGACTTAAACGGATTCTTCCAAAGATTAGGAAGAGTAAATAGAAAAGGGGAAAAGGAAGAAATGCTTTCAGAACCAAATGCCTTTTTATTTACTGAAATTGATAAAAACTTATTAAAAAGTCTTGATAGCAAAAGAGGGTTTATTGACCAAAAAATATATGAACTTTCAAAAGAAGCATTAAAAGGTTTTGATGGGGTTCTTAGTGAAGATAAAAAAGTAGAGTTAATTGATGAATGGCTAACTACTGATAAGATTAAAGGTTCAAGCTTTGAGAAAAGATATGATGATGTTAAAAAATATATTGACTCTTTATATATTGGAGAAAAAAGCCTCGATGATGTTAAAAAAATGTTTAGAGATATTAGTTCTTATAATGTAATTCCAAAAAATATTTATGAAGAAAACAGAGTAGTGATTGAAGAAAATGTAAAAGTTTTGAATGAAGAATTTGAAAAAACCCCTAATCTATCCGAGGTTGAAAATAATAAAAAAAGAGAAGAATTCTATTTGAAAAAAGTGAAAGCTAGAAATAAGATATATGATTTTTCTGTTTCGGTTGGATTATTTGATTTGAATCCTATTGATAAAATTATATGGAAAAATGGAGAAATAGAAATTACAGAATGTAATTATTCTAATGAAAGAGGGTTTGAGAGAATTAGAGCTGAAAAGCATAAGGAAGAAACTTATGATAATTATATTTAGGCAATCTTAGGAGGTCTCCCACAATGATTGACGACATTAGAATTACAGGAGTTATGTTTT
>JAFGUR010000026.1 GCA_016938425.1 Fusobacteriaceae bacterium | reverse complement strand
TATTTTTTTACAATAGGTGTAATTTTAGCTTCTGGGAAATTATTTATAAAATCTTTTACTGTTTTTTCAATATTTTCTATTAAATTTTTCCTTTAAGTAGTTTTTCCATTATTATTTTCCTAGGTTACATATTTATCATTTCAAAATTTACGTATAGCTTTGGAGAATTTTTTTAATGCCTCTGTGCTATTTAAATATAACTAAAAAATTAAATAGGAAGCATTTTACCTAATTCTTTTCTCAATTTTGTATAAATATCATAAAAAAATTAAATAAGCTATTCAAATATTGACTCAGATATTGTATAATGCAAGTAAAAGTTTAAATATGTTATTCTTTTTAAATTTTATTTTTAAGTAAACTTAGAAAATTTATTTTAAATACTAAGTATCTACTCAGCAATCTAAAAATACTTGAAATATAAAGTTCTTATGGCACGAGAGAAGGGAGAGGGAGAGCATGTCTATGTTAAAGATTACTCTCCACCACTTTGAAACTTTGATTTTGCTATTTTAGTTATACCTGAGTATCCACAAAACTTAATAATAAAAATTTATTATGGTTTATATTGACATGGAGGTTAGTTATGAGAAAAAAAACAGAATATAAAAGAAATCAATTCTTAGAAATAGGGAAAGAGTTATTCTTTGAAAAGGGATACATAAACGTTAGTGTAAAGGAAATATGTGACAAACTTGGTACAACAACGGGGTCTTTTTATTTTTTATTTCCTTCTAAAGAAAAATTATTAGAAGAATTATTTATAGAGAGTTTAAAGAAAGTATGGGATAAGGGAGAAAAAATTGCTGAAAGTAAAAAAGATTTAAAAGGTAAAATAACATCTTTTTTATCTGAGTCTTTAGAGTATGTTATGAAAGAAAAGGAACTAATTCAATTTTATAAATCAGTTTTAGAAGAAAATGGAGTAGGAGCAAAAACAGCTTCAGATATTAGGAAAATCCATACACAAAAACAGGAAGAAAATTTGTGTAAATTATTTGAAATTCATGAAGAAGATATTAATCATAGTTCTAATCGATTTTATGATTTAGCTAAATATATAATTTTAATCTTGGAACATAAACAAAGTGAAATAGTCAATAAAATTATGTCAGAAGAAAAAATAAATAAATCAAAAGAAGTGAATTTTTTGACAGAAACAATTGAAGGAATGATGAAATTATAAATTAATAAAAGTAAATGAAGTTTCTTTGCTTTAGGTTGAAAATATTTAAAAATTTAGAGCCATTTAATTATGTTGTTGGATTAATCTCAATTTCTTGACATTGTCCTATTATTTTGGTATATTTTTGAGAAAGGTGTGTGGAGGGAATATTATGTTTTCAAAAGTAGCAATGGGAAGTGTTAAAAATTCTTCAATGATAAGAAAAATGTTTGAAGAAGGAGAAAAATTATCAAAATTGTATGGGGAGGAAAATGTATTTGATTTTTCTATTGGAAACCCTTACAAAGAACCGCCTATGGCAGTTAAAAATAGGATAAAAGAGTTAGTTGACGAGCCAGGAATTCATAGATATATGCCAAATGCAGGATTTCCAGATGTTAGAGAGAAAATAGCAAGTCATGTATCTAAGACATTAGATTTCGATTTGAGTTTTAAAAATATAATAATGTCTAGCGGAGCTGCAGGAGGATTAAATGTAGTTTTTAAATCATTATTAAATGAGGGAGAGGAAGTAATAACATTTGCTCCTTATTTTGTAGAATATGGATTTTATGCAAAGAATCATGGTGGAATTTTAAAGGTTATTGATACTACTGACAATGATTTTATGCCAGATAAAAATAAATTAAAAGAAGCATTAACAGATAAAACTAAAATCGTGTTAATAAATTCTCCAAATAACCCATCAGGAGCTTTGTATACAAGAGAGACATTGAGAGGGTTAGCAGAAGTATTAGAAGAATTTGAAAAGGCTACAGGAAATAAAGTTTTTCTTGTTTCAGATGAACCTTATGCAGAGATAGTTTATGATGGGCACGAAGTTCCTAATATTTTAGGAATATATAAAAATTCTATAATAGTAACTTCTTTTAGTAAATCTCTTGGACTTGCTGGGCAAAGAATAGGTTATGTAGCAGTAAATCCAAATATTGAAGATGCAGATTTATTAATGGATATAATGACTTTTTCAACAAGAACTTTGGGATTTGTAAGTGCTTCAGCTTTATGGCAAAAAGCTGTTGGGGATTGTATTGATGAATTAGTTGATATTGAAGATTATAAAGAAAAAAGGGATATTCTTTGTAATCACTTAAGCTCTTTAGGATTTAAAGTAAGAAAACCAGAAGGAACTTTTTATTTATTTCCTAAATCTCCTTTAGAAGATGATAATGAATTTGTTAAATTAGCTTTGAAGCATAATATTTTGGTAGTGCCTGGAAGTGGATTTGGTGTTCCTGGATATTTTAGAGTATCATATTGTGTTCCAACAGAAAAAGTTAATAAATCTTTAAAAGCATGGGAGAGCCTTGCAAAAGAAGTTTTTTCTATTCTAAATAAATAATTTAAAATTATCTATAAAAATACTTAAAAGGCTATTTCAAATAGTCTTTTTTTATATATACAATTTTAATTTTTTTTATCATTTACATCTTTTATGGTTGGTTAAATCATATACATATGATATAATATCTCGGTTTGAAATATAAATTATTAAGGAGAGACAATAGTAATGGAAATTATTAATTCATTAATAGGTAATTTAGGTAATTTTATTTGGGGACCAATTATGCTTTGCTTTCTTATAGGAACAGGGCTTTATCTGACAATTGGTCTTAAAGGGACATCATTAACGAAAGTTCCTTTAGCTTTTAAACTTTTGTTTAAAGGAAGAGAAAAAAGTGAACATCATGAGGGAGATATATCACCTTACCAAGCATTAATGACATCACTAGCAGCTACAGTAGGGACAGGGAATATAGCAGGAGTGGCTTCCGCAATATTTTTAGGAGGACCTGGAGCAGTATTTTGGATGTGGATAAGTGCCTTAGTAGGAATGGCGAGTAAACTTGGAGAAGCAGTATTAGCAGTTAAATATAGAGAGTATAATCCTGAAATTAAAAATTTTTCAGGGGGACCTATGTATTATATTAAAAATGGAATGGGTTCTAAATGGAAATGGCTAGGATTTTTATTTGCATTATTTGGAGCATTAGCATGTTTTGGAACAGGATGTTCAGTTCAAGCTAATTCGATATCACAAGTCATGAAAAGTAATTTTGGAATACCAACTTTTGTTACAGGAATTATTTTAGCAATTTTAACATATTTTGTTGTAATTGGTGGAATTAAGAGAATTGGAGAAGTTACAGAAAAATTAGTTCCGTTTATGGCAATAGGTTATATAATTGGAACTTTAGCTATAATTTTTGTAAATTATACAGAAGTTTTGCCAGCGTTTAAATTGATAGTTGTAAGTGCTTTTAAAGGCCATGCAGTGATGGGTGGATTTGCAGGGGCAACAGTTCAACAAGCAATTCGTTATGGGATAGCAAGAGGAGTGTTTTCCAATGAAGCAGGACTGGGAACTGCAGCAATTGCCCATGCGTCAGCAGTTGTTAGAAGACCTGGAGAACAAGGAATAATTGGGATTTTAGGTGGCTTTTTAGACACAATAATAATATGTTCAATGACAGCATTTGTTATTTTAGTTACATCTGGATGGACAAGTGGGAAAACAGGAGCAGATTTGACAGTTTATGCCTTTAATCAAGGGCTTTCTGGTGTTGGAGGCTATGTTGTAGTTTTTGGATTATTGTTCTTTGCTTTTTCTACAATTATAGGATGGTGTTATTATGGAGAAAAATGTTTTGAGTATATATTTGGATCTAAAGTAATAAAATTATATAGATATCTTTGGGTTATTGGAGTATTTTTTGGTTCAGTAGCACAATTAAATTTAGTATGGGATTTAGCGGATGTAATGAATGGATTTATGATGATTCCTAATTTAATTGCATTAATAGTTTTAAGTCCAGTAGTATTTAAAGAAATGAAGGAATATTTTGAAGAAGTGAAAGAACTGAAAAATAAATAAAAAAAAAGCCATTTGACTTTGAAGTTAAATGGCTTTTTTAAATTTTCTTTCTTTATCCTAATGATGATGCCCATGAGAATGAACATGTCCATGTTCTATTTCAACTTTTTGAGCTTCTCTTACTTCTAAAACTTTTGCCTTAAAACGAATAGTATTTCCTGCAAATTCATGATTATAATCACAAGTTACTAAGTTATCAACAATACCAGTAACTCTAAATAATTCAATATGACCAGTTTCTTGATTTTCTGCTTCAAAAAACATTCCTATTTCTAAATTTTCTGGGAAAGAAGTGATTTCTTCTTGTTCAATTAATTCTTCATCATATTCTCCAAAAGCTTCTGAAGGATCCATTAAAACATCAACTTCTTCACCAATATTTTTACCTTCAAGAGCTTTTTCAACTTTAGGTAAAATATTATCATATCCACCATGTAAATATTCAATAGGACCATCAGCAGAACTATCTAAAAGTTGCCCTTCTCCGTTATACATTTCAAATTCAAGAGTAACAACTTTATTTTTTTCTATCTTCATTAAAATCCTCCTAGATTATAAATTTGTTCTTATATTATAGCTTGATTTTTTTTAAATAGCAAACTAAATTTCCTTTGACATTCAAATCAAAAATAATTGTTGACAACAAAAGTAAAAAAATATATAATTACTTCAATTACATAGGAATACTATGAATTTAACCATATTTAACTACTATAAGGCTATCATTAAATGATTTTATTGACAAAGAAAGTGTCTTGAGTTATAATAAGTAAAATATATAATTCTTATCAAGAGAAACGGAGGGACGGGCCCTATGAAGTTTCAGCAACCTACTTTTGTGTGGTGCTAAATCCAGCCTATTTATTTAGGGAAGATGAGAGAGGAAAAAAGAGACCTCTTTCAAAGTGAAGAAGTCTCTTTTTTTATACTTATAGGAAATTAT
>JAFGUR010000255.1 GCA_016938425.1 Fusobacteriaceae bacterium | reverse complement strand
TTAAAAATAATACAAATAAGATTTTTATTGGTTATAATGAGACTTAGGCTTTTAAGTCTTTAGTCGAATTATGGAGTGGCGAGGATATTCCTTGCCGTGGGTTCGGGCTCCACCTCAATTCCTCCTCTCTTTATCCACCAAAGGTGGGGGGATTACATAAAAAACGTAGTTTTTTATGTAAGTAAAATAAAGGTGTTGGAATTTTGCAACAAACTATGAGCTAAATTATAAAGGAGAAAATTATGTTTAGGATACGATTCTTATTTTTTACAATTTTAACATGTTCCATATTTGCTGATTCAAATAAAAAAATAGAATGGCCAACAAAGAATAAAGAAAATTTTCAAAGATTAATAAAAGAAATAAATACGGATAATTATGAAGTGCTAGATATAGTAGGGGGAGATTTTAATAATGATGGATTACTTGATTATGTCATAGCTTTTGGAGGCAGAGATGAGTTTTTTTATGAAAAAGTATCTTTTATAGAAAATCATGGGAGTTACTATAAATATTTAAGAGACTGTGAAAATGGAATTGGAATTGGGTGGACTTATTCTATATCTTATATAAAGTTAGATAGTTCATCAAATAACTATTTAGAAATTGGTATAACAAATGGATTTAGTGGTTCAGGTTATATTTTGTATGAATTAGCAAAAGAAGGTCCGAAGGAAATAAGTATTGGATTTCCCGCTACAGGAATGGGTTCTCGTTGTTTAGAAGACATTGATAATGATGGAAAATTGGAGAGAGTTAGTTATTATCGAGCTGGGCAGAGTCAATATAGACATTTAATATATTATAGTGAGTGGAACGGAGAAGAATTTGGAGATGAAAAATTTTATAAAGTTGAATATGGTAATGAAGAGGAGGGATTTATATACCCCAAAAATCCTAATGATGTAATTATAAATTATATTGAAGCGAATTATTATGATTTGAAAGATGAATTAAAAGAACTTAGTTATGATGATATAATCCCTTTTGAATTTAATTGTTTAGAGTTAGATTTATTATATGATTCAATTGATATTAGTGTAGTCCAAAAAAATAATAATGAAATAATTTTAGTAGCAAAATTAGAAAATGAAGATCAGAAAGAAAAGCAATTTTTTAAGCTAAAAAAAGTAAAAAATAAGTGGAAAGTATATAGCGTTGGGAAAACATTAAATAATATGAAAAAAAATTAAGGAGCCTTTTGGCTCCTTAAAAATTTACTTGATTTGACTTCCAATTTTAACAGAAGTATCTATTTCAACAAGTTTAACTTTTTTCTTTTCAGTTGTTGTAAGTAACATTCCTTGAGATAAAACACCTCTTAAATTTACAGGCTCTAAATTTAGTACAGCCATAACTTTTTTACCTTTAAGTTCTTCAAAGTTAGGATAGTATTTAGCAATTCCTGAAACAATTTGTCTTTTCTCTGTTCCTGTATCTACAATAAATCTTAAAAGTTTGTCACTTCCTTCTACCGCAAAAGCTTCTTTAATCTCAACAACTCTAATATTAATCGCATCAAATTGAGAAATATTTATAGGATTTTCAACAACTAAATCATCCTTAAATTCTTTTACAGGTTCTTTTAAAACTTCAATTCTTGGGAAAATAGGACTAGCTTCATTTAAAGTATGACCAATTGAAACTTTAAAGTTCTTAATATCTTCAAGTTTTCCATTTCTAACTTCTTTAAATCCTAATTGATTCCAAATTTTTTCTGCTGATTCTGGCATATATGGATAAACAAGAACAGCAATTTTATAAAGAGCCTCTACCAAGTTATTCATTACTTTAGCAAGTCTAGGTTTTTTATCCTCATCTTTAGCTAAGGCCCATGGCATAGTTTCGTCAATATATTTGTTCATTCTTGAAATGTACTTCCATATTGTTTCCAATCCATATGAAAATTGCATTTTATTCATATATTTATCTACATTAACTAAAGTTTCTTGCCATAAAGTTTCTATTTCATCATCAAAAACTTCATGTCCTTCTCCTTCAGTAATAATATTATTGAAATATTTTTTATACATTCCAAGTGTTCTATTTAGAAGGTTTCCTAAGTCATTAGCAAGGTCAGCATTAATTCTTCCAACCATAGCTTTTTCAGAGTAATCTCCATCATTTCCAAAATGAACTTCTCTTAAAAGGAAATATCTAAAAGCGTCTACCCCATATTTTGCAATTTCATCTAAAGGATTTACAACATTTCCAACAGATTTAGACATTTTTGCACCATCAACTGTCCACCAACCATGTGCAACAATTTTTTCTGGTAATCTTTCACCAGCAGCTAAAAGCATACATGGCCAAGTAATTGCATGGAATCTTAAAATATCTTTTCCTAATAAATGAACAGTTTCTGCATTATTCCAAAATTTATCATACATCTCAGGATTATTTTCATATCCAACAGCAGTAAGATAATTTGTTAAAGCGTCAAACCAAACATAAATAACATGTTCAGGATCAATTTCTAAAGGAATTCCCCATTTAAAAGTATTTCTTGAAATTGATAAATCATATAATTCATCCTTTATAAAAGAAATAACTTCGTTTCTTCTACTTTCAGGTAAAATAAAATTAGGATTTTCTTCAATATGTTTAAGTAATGCTTCTCTGTATTTAGACATTTTAAAGAAATAGCTTTCTTCCTTTACAAGTCTAAGTTCCTTCCCACAATGTGGACATCCATTTTCTCCAATTACTTGGTTATCCGGTACAAAAGTTTCATCACTAACGCAATATTTCCCTTCATAACTTCCTTTGTAAATATCACCTTTGTCATAAACTTTTTTAAATATTTTAGCAACAGCTTTTTTATGTCTATCTTCTGTTGTTCTTATAAAGTCATTATTTTCTATATTAAGAGCTTTCCAAAGTTCAGCAAATCTAGGAGCCATAATATCTGTCCATTCTTGTGGAGTTTTCCCCATTTCCTTTGCTTTTTCTTCTACCTTTTGCCCATGTTCATCTGTTCCTGTTAAAAAATAAACATCATATCCAGCAGTTTTTTTATATCTAGAGATAACGTCACATGCAATGGTAGTGTAAGCACTTCCAACATGAGGGTCTCCGTTTACATAGTAAATTGGCGTTGTAACATAAAAATTCTTGCTCATTTTTCTCCCTTCAAATTAACTAAAATTTATTCATAATCATAGTCGACTTCAGCTAAGCGACTAAGGTTAGATTTTTTTATTTTTACTGAATCATTTGCTATTTTTATAGCTTCTTTTAAACTTCCAATATCAGCCAAATTTTTCCCAACAATATCAAAGGCTGTTCCATGGTCAACAGAAGTTCTAATAAAAGGTAATCCAATTGTGATATTAACTCCCATTCCAAAACTTTCCATTTTCATAGGAATAAGTCCTTGGTCATGATACATGACAACAGAAAGGCTATAAAAACCTTTCATTACTTTAACAAATAAAGTATCAGGAACAATAGGCCCTTCACAGTCTATTCCTAATTTTTTAGCCTCTTTTACTGCTGGTTCAATTATTTCAATTTCTTCTTTTCCAAAAAGTCCATTTTCACCATTATGAGGATTGAGCCCAGCAACAGCAATAGGTCCAATTAGTCCAAGTTCTTTTTTAGCTTTTTCAGCAATTATAATTTTTTTAAGTACAGAATCAAAAGTTACTTTTTCAGTTGCTTCTTTTAATGAGACATGTGTAGAATTTAGTAAAACAACAACTTTGTTCCCTTTCAAAACCATTGCAAAATCTTCTGTATTAGATTTTTCTGCCAAATATTCAGTATGACCACTATAATGAAACCCAGCCATATTTATACTGTCTTTTGAGATAGGACATGTAACAATTCCGTCAATATATTTTGTTTTACAAAGACTGATTGCAAAATCTAAATATGCTATTGATAAAGCCCCACCTTTTTCTGAATGAGTACCAAATTTTATTTCGTCCAAATTTGTATCAATATTTATAAGATGAAGTGTATTATTTTTTAAAGAAAGGTTTTGAATATCGTTTCTTCCAATTTCAATAATTTCTAAATCTGATTTAGTTTTTTTAATGTAATGTTCAAGAATAGTTTTACTTCCAATGACAAAAAGAAAAAGTTTTTTATCTTCTACCCTGTAGATATTATCAAAAAATTTAACAATAATTTCAGGCCCAATACCACAAGGGTCTCCCATAGTTATAGCTAATCTATTCATAATAACTCCTCTGCTTTTTTATTAGCGTTATTAATTGCATCATCAATTACTTTTAAAAAATCATCAACATTTCCATCTTTGGGAATTTCAATAGGTTCTCCTAAATAAAAAATTCCCTTTGTAAAAGGTAAAGGTAATTGAAATTTGTCCCAAGCTTTTTCAAATTGAAACTTCCATTTAAAGGCTCCACCTACAGGAATAATTTTTGCCCCTGTTTTTTGAGCCATATATATAATTCCTGGCTTCACTTCAAAAATTGGACCCAAAGGTCCATCACATGCAAAACCAAGAGAAAATCCTTCTTTTAAAGCTTTTATCATAACAACAAGACTTTTAACATTATTATCACGAGAAGAACCTCTAATAACTTCATAACCAAATTTATTTAAAATACTTTGTAACATTTCACCATCTCGTGAAGGACTTACAAGAGTAGTTTTTTTCTTAACATGGTGTAGATTAACTGTAGGAAAGAATATTTTTTGGTGCCAAAAAGCATAAATATTAGCGTCATCATTTTTTATACTTTCATGTACTACTTTTTTCCAACGTACAGTAGAATTAAGAATTCGAATTATATAATACAATCTATTTCCTAAGTCTTTATATTTCTCAATTTTTTTTTTGCTCATTAATTTTTACTCCTAAAAGTTTGTTTGTAAAAAATTATATCACATCACCATTAAAATTTCAAAATAAATGTTTAATTTAAGAATAATTACAAAAATTTGAATTTGACTTATAGAAATAATAATAAGTATTTATTCTTTATAAATTTTTAATTAGGGACAAGAAAGATGGAATTGCCACATCTCAATTCGTACTTACTACATTAAAATTTAGGATTTTCTATAAATATAAAAAAAGCTGAAGTTATCTTCAGCTAAAAGTCCTAGATAAGTCCAGGAATATTTATTCCACCTGTTACAGCGTTCATTTCTTTTTCAGCTAATTCTTCAGCTTGTCTCATTGCTTCAGATACAGCAGATAAGATTAAGTCTTCTAACATTTCTTTATCATCTTGAGCTTCTTTTATGATATCCTCAGATAATTTAACTGAAATTACTTCTTTTTGTCCGTTTACTTGAACTAAAACAGCTCCCCCGCCAACAGATGCTTCAACTGTTTTACTTTTCAATTCTTCTTGTACAGCAATCATTCTAGCTTGCATTTCTTGAGCTTGCTTTAAGATGTTTGATGAACCAGCACTTTTGCTTTTTAATTTTCTAACCAATTTTATGCCTCCTTAGTTATTTAACTATGACAAGGATATCATAATTTTAAATTTTTTTCAATATCTAAAAATTCTTTAATTATAAGGTAAAGAAACAGTGAAAGTTAATCCATTATAAAAATTTTTTTCTACTTTGATTTTTCCATGAATTTCTTCTACCAATTTCTTTGAATATGCTAGTCCTAAACCATGACCATTTGTTTTAGTTGTAAAATATAAACTAAATATTTTAGTAATATCAAAATGTTCTTCAAT
>JAFGUR010000254.1 GCA_016938425.1 Fusobacteriaceae bacterium | reverse complement strand
TTGAAAAATATATAAAATCGAAAAAATGGAAAGACTACTTTTTAATTCAAAAAATTTAGCAGTTATTATAACTCCTATTATATCTGCAACTAAAGAATTTATTGTATCTATTAAATTATATCTTCCTCTTTCTAAGCTAAAAACGTTAAAAATATATAAACTCATTATTACAAAAAAAGATAAAAATAAGTACAAAGCATCTATTTTTTTTATAATAGAAATAGATACAATCGTATAAGCTAAAATATTTAAAATTGTATTATATGCTCCAAATTTTCTGGCTCCTATGTACATAATTTACCTCTCTTTAATCCCATTTTATTTCTTTAATATAACTTCCTGCTAACACTATAAAGATAGCTATTAATAAACCTGCTGTTGTTGTTCCTGCTAATACTATTAACATATTCCCTTTTACTGTTGTTTCTACTAAAGAACTCCTAAATTCAATATTTGTATCTAAAAAATCTAAAAATTGACTTAAAACTTCTTTTTCTCCTAAAATTTTATCATATAAATCACTATAACTATCTTTTTCACTAAAAACTCTCGGATTCTCTTCTCTTATTTCACTAATAATATTATTATTAGTTGGTGAATCCTTTCTTTTTATTTTAACAAGATTACTTATAGTTTTTTCTAATTTTTCTAAATTATTATTGTATTCAATAGTTTTTCTAGTTAACATTTGATATTCTTTATCTAATTTTTGTCTATTTTGTTTTTCAATATACTTATTTAAAACTTTAAAATATATTTCAGCCCACTCTTTATTTTGTTCTAATGTTCCACCTTTTACAATTAGAGTATATAAATTTTTATTATTTCTAGGATCATCCTGCCTTACACCTAGTTTCCCTTGAATATACCCTCTTCTAACTTTATTATCTTCACTACTTATTCCTTTTTTTATATATTCCTCCTTTAATAACATATCAATAAAATCGTTATCTTTAAAGGCTAAATCTGGCGCTACAGGAACACCTGAAACGTCCATTTGATTCATTCTATCCATATAAGTTAAATAAAATTTCTGTTCCATTTGCATAGGTTTTCTTTTCTCATAAATAACAAATCCAATTATTCCTGCTATAAACCCTATAATTGTTAAAGTTAAAATAAACACTCTATGCTTTACTAAAAGTTTTATCAAATCAATAAGACTTTTCTCTTCTACCTCTTGATATACAACTTGATAATTATTATTCTGATTATTCATTCTTTTCTCCCTATTTTTTTATATCCTTAAATTTCTTCCAATCAATTCCCATTAAAAATTCTTTTATAAATACTAAAAATACACCTAAAAATAATCCTAACACTCCTCCAACTATTAAAATTAATTTAGAAGATGTTTGCTTTAATTCTAAAGTTTCATTACTTCTTTCAACACTTACATCAAACTTTTTAATTCCATCATCAATTATTGCTACTTGTTTATATGATTCTTCGTATATTTTTGCTATTGCATTCTTTTCAGAAAACAAAATTGGATGAACTTCTTTCAATTCTTCTATATTATACTTACCTCTATTTTTTTCTATTAAAATCTCTATTTTAGACGTTCCTTCATCTAATCTTAATTTATAATCATTCATTTTTTTAGTTTGATACTCTAAATTATCATTTAGATACTTAGTATATTTAATTTTTAAATATTTTATTAAGTTTGAAATAAACTCTTCTTCATAATCATCTAAAACTGTTTGAGTTTTATTTGAAATACTTAAATTAAATTTCCCATTTTCATTTTTAAAAGTTGTTTTATCAAGAATTTCAGGATTTTTAAAATAAGCCCTAAAATCTTTATCACTAACAATAGTATTATAATCAACATTTAAAGGGTATTCTGCTACTGTACTAATTACTTTTATATCTATACTCCCTTTCTTTGTATATTCAATTTTTCCTCTCTTATTTATTGCCAACCCCAAACTAAGGATTAACACAATTATAAAAGTTCCTATAATAATTTTTATATTTTTTTTTAATAACAATAATAATTCCATTAAATCAATTTCATCTTCATATACTTCCTTTTCATTTAGCATATATTATTCTCCCTATTTATAAATTCTTTTTACTCTTAAACTAATTTTAGATATTACATCATCAGCAATGGTATTCGAAGACTTCCCTATTTCTTCAGCTTCAACACCATCACCTAAAACAACAACTTCATGTCCTATGCTTATCCCCTCTATCTCCGTTACATCTACAATCATTTGATCCATGAAAATATTCCCAAGTATGTTTGCTTTTAATCCATTTATAATTACATATCCATTTTTACTATTTTGAAAAATATATCCATGAGAATATCCAATTGGAACTATAGCTATTTTTTTATCCTCTTCAATTTCTTCATTCCCATAAGAAATCCTTTCTCCTTTTGACAAATTTCTCAAATCACTAATTTTACTTTTCCATGACAGTACATTAGATATATTTTCATCTTTTACTTTAAGAGGTTGTAATCCATAAAGCCCCATACCACATCTTATAAAATCTAAATTAAATTCTTTATATTTAAGGGCTCCCGCACTATTAGAAATGTGTTTCACAAAATTTTTAGAAAGTTTTTCCTCTATAATTTCTGATACTCTTATAAACTCCATATATTGCTTTCTTGTAAAATTCTCATCTTCAACATCAGAAAAATGACTGTAAATCCCTTCTACCTTTAAATTATATTTTTTTATCAAATAGCAAAGCTCATCTATATCTTTTTCATCAAATCCTAATCTGTTCATTCCCGTATTAATCTTAATATGAAACCTTATTTTAGAAGCTATCCTTATATTCAAAATATTTTTTAATTGTTCTAATGAAAAAAGAGTTAAAATTATTTTTTCATTATACTTTTCTGACAATTCTTCTAAATCTACATAATTAAAAACTAATATGTCTTTTTCTATTCCATTTTCTCTAAGCAGTATTGCTTCATCTAAAAATGCAACAGCAAAAATATTGGCTCCTAACTCTACAAGTTCTTTCGCTATTCTTATACTTCCTAGTCCATAAGCATTGGCTTTAACCACTGGGCATAAATTGCTTCCACTTATTTTTTTTATATATTCATAGTTGCTCTTTAATTTATTTAAATCTATTTCTAACCAATTTTCCATGTTATAACTCCTTCGCCCTATTATAACACATTACAGAAATATTTAAATAGTTTTTGTCAATTTGTTTTCCTAAAACTAAGAGCTTCTAAAATATGCTCTTTTCTAATTTCTTGGCTTTCATTTAAATCTGCTATTGTCCTAGAAACCTTCAAAATTTTATCAAAGCTTCTAGCACTTAAACCCAATCTTTCACTAGCTACCTTTATGATTTCTTTTTCATTTTCACCTAGTTTACAGTATTTTTTTATATCTCCTTGAGTCATTTGACTATTTGTTTTAGTCTTTCCAAATCTTTTTCTTTGTATTTCTCTACTTTTTTCTACTCTATTTCTGATATCTTCTGAGCTTTCACTATGACTACTGTTTAATAGCTCATCTTCTGTCAATCTCTTTATATCAATATATAAATCCATTCTATCTAAAATAGGTCCTGATATTCTACTTAAATAATTTCTGACTTCTTTTTCACTGCATGTACACGGTCTACCTGTATCATCTCCATAATTTCCACATTTACAAGGGTTACTTGCTCCTATCAATATAAAATCGCTTGGAAATTTTACTCTATACATGGCTCTACTAAGACTTATCTCTTTATCTTCTAAAGGTTGCCTTAACGTCTCTATAAGCTGTTTTGGAAATTCATTCATTTCATCTAAGAATAAAACGCCATTATGCGCTAAAGTTATTTCACCTGGTTTTGGAACTCTCCCTCCTCCAATAATAGAAACACTTGAAGCCGTATGGTGTGGTGTCCTAAATGGTCTTTTTAAAACTATAGGTTTTTCTTCATTTAAAAGCCCTGCGATACTAAAAATTTTTGTACTTTCAATTATCTCATCTTCTACCATTTTAGGTAAAATTGTTGGAAGTCTTTTTGCAAGCATAGATTTCCCTGCACCAGGACTTCCAATCATAAATAAATTATGTGCTCCTGCTGCTGCTATTTCCATGGCTCTTTTTGCTTTATACTGACCTTTAACTTCAGAAAAGTCTAAATCATTTTCCTCTTCATATTCCACAAATTCTTCTTGAAATGAAATTTTCTTATTATCATTAAAAAATTCTACTAAATCTTTTAGTGTTTTTACACAAATTATATCTACACCTTTTATCATACTTGCTTCTATATAATTCTCGTAAGGGACAACTATTCCTTTAATATTGTTTTCTTTAGCCGTTATTACTGCATTTATAATCCCAGTTACTCTGTTTACTTGTCCTCCCAGTCCTAACTCACCTAAAATGACATAATCTTTAGCTTTTTCACTACTTACTATTCCCATGGAAATTAAAATCCCCAAAGCAATTGACAAATCAAAACTAGAACCTTCTTTTCTTATATGTGCAGGAGATAAATTTACCACTATTCTTTTAGGATTAAATTCAAATCCACTATTTTTTATTCCTGCTTTAACTCTTTCCTTACTTTCACTTATGGCCATATCTCCTAATCCAACTATATTGAATATTGGGAGTCCATTAGATATATCTGTTTCTACTTCAATAATATATCCTTCTACCCCTACAAAACTTGCACTTAAAACTTTCGAAAGCATTCTTTTCCCCTTTTATACAAAATAATTATTTATTATAAATTTGTAACTACTCAGACATCTAAAAAACTTGAAATATCAAGTTTTTATACGCGCCAATCACGCGAGAAGGAGGGGAATTTGTGCACCCACGGCAAGGATTACTCCTCGCCACTCCTCTAAAAATCTGATTTTACTATATTTGCTTATGCCTGAGTAGTTACATAAATTTTTAAAAATTTAAAAGACGACCAAATTAAAATCGGTCGTCTTTTATTATACTTTAAAAAAGTATTTTTTTCTATTTTTTTATATCTTTTTCTAAAAGTTCTACAACATTTTTAAATACTTTTTCATTTTCATCTGATAAAGTCATTAATGTTTTATGTGCATCTAATATATGTCTTGCCTTTTCACCCTTATCAGAAAATTCTTTTGCTTCAACTTCTTCTAACTGAATAATTCCTTCAAATTCCTCTAAATGAGCCATTAAGTTATAAACTCCAGTTGATTTTAAACTTGCTTTTACCATACTTGCAGAATTAAATTCATACATTTGTTTATTCCATGTTTTTTTAAGTTTTATAGCTGTTTTTGCTAATAGACCAAGCATTGTACTATCCATATAGTTGCAATCTTTAAAGTCAATTATTATTTCTTTCTTATCCCCAGTAAAAATTCTTTCAAAAAGTTCTTCTAAAGTCTTTGAATTTTTCATTGTTGCATTCCCTACAATTTGTATAAATATTGAATCATTTACTTCCCCTACTAAAAATTTATCTTCCATTAGAGCAACCTCCTAAAATTTTTCATATTAATCTACTAACCAAAACCATACTTTTTAATTTTCTACTTCTTATTTACTAACAAAATTTAAATTTCCTCTATTTTTTAAAAATAATTGCTGTTGCTGTAGCATAATTTTTACAATGAGATATTGATAAATGAATTTCATACTCTTTCTCTAAATTTTCCAATTGTCCATTAAAGTATATTATTGGTTTACCCAATTCATCATTTAAAATTTCCATATCTGTTAATTTAAAATTTCTTACGCCTGTACCTAAAGCTTTTGATACTGCCTCTTTTGCACAGAATCGTCCTGCATATCTTTCATATCTATTAGGTTTTGAATTACAATAATCTACTTCTCTTTGTGTAAAAACTTTTTCTAAAAATTTTTCTGTCCTATTAATTGATTTTTCTATTCTTTCAACTTCTACTATATCTGTCCCTATTCCAAAAAAAATCATTTTTCCTTCTTTCTATAGATGTCTATGTTTACATCAACAGTTACTTCTAGACTTTCAAGTCTTTCAAGATTTTTAACTCCTTCAATTGGACTTTTCCATCGATAAGGTGTCATATGGAATAAATTTTTAATATCTTCTCCATACACAATTTTTTTATAAAAAACATTTTTTCTTTCTTCTAAGATAAATTTTTCATTTAACTCTTCTTGTGGTTCCAAATTTTCATATTTAATAATTGGATATACCACTTTTTTAATATCTACTAGATGATTTCTATTTGGAGAGACAACAACTAGAATTCCTTTGTCATTTAATACTCTGTCAAATTCTTCTTGAAATAATTTAGAAAAAAGAATAGTAACGCAATCAAAACTTTTGTCTTTAAAAGGTTCTTCTAACCCACTAGCTACAAACCATTTTATATTTTTATAAGTTTTTGCTCCTTTTTTTACGGCTTCTTTTGATATATCCAACGCATATACTTCTAATTTATCAGATATCTTTGCTATTTTATCTGTATAATATCCTTCTCCTGCTCCTACATCCAAAACTTTGTAATTTTCACTCAATTTTGAATTTATTATACTATTTACCTCTTTCGAGATTTCTTCATAAAATCCTTTATTTAAAAATTCTCTCCTAGAATTTACCATAATTTTATCATCACCGGGAGCTTTTGAATTTTTATTAATATGTAAATTTAAATAACCTTCTTTTGCATAATCAAAAGAATGATTAGAACTACAAACTTCACTTCTACCTCTATTTTCCAATTCCTTTTTACAAATAGGACAAATTAAAATACTCATTATTCTCCAATTCTATAAATTTTTTTTGCATTATTTGTTGTAACTTCAATAACTTCTTCCAAACTTATTTCTTTTATAATAGCAATTTCTTTTGCTACATGCTCAACATAAATAGGTTCATTCCTTTTCCCTCTAAATGGCACTGGTGTTAAATATGGACTATCTGTTTCAATTATTAATCTATCCAATGGAGCTTTTTTTACAAACTCTTTAGTCTTTGCATTATTTTTAAATGTTAAAACTCCACCTACTCCAAAATAATATCTATCCATAACAAGTTTAGCTGTTTCAAAACTTCCTGGATAACAATGAAGTATCCCTTCCACATCTTTATATTCGTTTAATATATTAATTGTATCTTCCATTGCATCTCTTGTATGAATTACTACTGGTTTATTAACTCTTTTCGCCAATTCCATTTGTTTTCTAAAAATATTTTGTTGAATTTCTTTAGGGTCATTCATCCAGTAATAATCTAGACCAATTTCTCCAATTGCTAAAACTTTTTTATCTTTACATAAATTTTCTATTTCTTTTTCTATTTCTTTTGAGTATTCTTTTATTTCTGTAGGGTGTACTCCTACTGTTGCATAAGCAAAATCATACTCATTTGCTAATCTTACTGCTTCTCTTGAACTCCACAAATCATATCCAATATTTACAATAAAATCTAAATTTTCTTCTGCTCTTTTCATTACCTCTTCTAAATCTTCTTTATAACTATCACCATATATATGGCAATGAGTGTCTACCAACTTCATTTCGACTCCTTTATCTCTTTACCTTAGCAATTTCAAAACTTAACATTAACTTAAAAACTATCTATCATTTCTACATCCCTAATTTTTCTTCCATTCTTTTAATTGATTTTTTATATACTTCTTTTGAATTAGTTTCGTTTGCATAAGTATAATTTAAATAAGCGTCTATATCCATACCAGATTCTTCATACATTTTAGCAAGATTATAATATGAGTTTCCTTTTATTGTGTTATCATTTGTTGTAATAATAGCTATAATTGATGCAAACTGAGAACCATAGAAATTATCATCTCTAAGATATGCAAGAGCTAAATTACTCCATATAAGTCCATTTGACTCATCATAAGTCAAAGCTTCAAGATATGTTTCTATTGCACTTTTATAATTACCGTTATGATATTGTTTTTCTCCAATGAAATTTATATCTTTTGCTTTATTTTCATTTTGCTTTTTTATCCCAATTTTTTCATTTAATCTTTTCATAGCTTTTGTGTATGACTCGTTATTTTTATATTTGTATGCTTCTTCATAAGTATTATAGGCTAAAATATAAAGTCCCTTTTCCTCAAGAGCACGTGCTTTATTATACAAGGAATTTGCTATGATAACTTTATTATTTCCATATTTTTTTTCAAATATCCAAGCTTCTTCACTCCAATAGATTGCCTTATCAAAATTTTTCTCCTTCATATATAAAAGGCCTAAATTACTTGCTGCTTGAGTAAAATGCCTATCTGCTAAAAAAGCTTCAAAAAAATAGTTTTCTGCTTTTTCATAATTTCCATTTTTATAATACTTCTCCCCTTGCAAATTTAATTCTTTAGCATTTCCCATATCAGCAAATGATAGAATTGAAATCATTAACATTAAACTTAATAATTCTACTATTTTTTTCATATGATTCTCCTTCTTTTAATATTCATTTTAAAAATTAAATCCTGAATCTTTCAAATTAACTATTATTTTTTCAAGTACATTTTGTGTTTTTAGATTATTGTCATGAAAAAGAACAATACCACCATCATATAAATGAACTAATCTTATTACTCTTTCATAAATAATATCTTCTGTAAAAGTACTTTGCCAATCTTGACTATCAATATTCCATAATATATGCTTTTTATACTCTGAGTTTATAAGCTCTGTTGATATACTATTTCTACTTGCATAGGGAGCTCTAAAATAGTTTATTCTAATTCCATACTTTTCTTCAATGAGATTTTTACTAGATACAATTTCTTCATATTGCTTATCTTTATTCAATTTAATTAAATTACTATGAGAATAACTATGATATCCAATCTCATTATTTGATTTAACCAACTGCATGAAATCCGTTTTAAATAATTCTATGTTTTTACCTACCACAAAAAAATCAGCAGAAATATTATATTTATTTAAAATATCAACTTTCTTTCCAGTGTAATTTGATGGACCATCGTCAAATGTTAAATAAACAATATGTTTCCCAAGCTCAAAACCTAATATTTCATTTTCATCAATTTTAGCTATCTCACTTGGATACTTTTCTTTCAATTCATAAAGCCTTGTTAGTTCAGCTAAAAAACCTTTATAAAATTCTGAAATACTTTTTGGTAAACTTAACTTATCAATATTTTCAATTAAGTTATTTTTATTATTTTGAATATAATCTATTGTAATAATTTCATCGTTCTTCAAGTGTTTCTTTATATTGTTCAAGTCACTATCACTTATTTTATTTTGATAACTTTTTATTATTTTTTCTGAATTATCAATTTTAGTTTGA
>JAFGUR010000253.1 GCA_016938425.1 Fusobacteriaceae bacterium | reverse complement strand
TAATAATGAGGTTTTTAAAGAATACTTAACAACTATTGATTGTCGTTGATTTTTAGGATTATAATAAACCACTAGTACATCCCCTTCTTTATGATTTTTCCCTATATTATTTCTGTAATGATTCTCTTCCATACTACCTGCGGAAATATAGTTGTTTTTATATTCTATTTTATCAATGTTATATAAATAATCAAAATAATAATCTGTTATTTTTTCTTTTGTTCCATCCTTATTTTCTACTATTCTTTCTTTAGAATTAAAATTAATAATTTTTCCTTTGGTTTCTTTCCAAGATAAAGTCGCAACACCATAGCCAAAAGTTAAAAGAGAATTAGTTAACAATACTGCCCCTAATATTAAAAGAACCATCAATATTTTCCCTACTCCACTTAATGCCATTGGATTTTTCATTTTCTTATTTATTTTAACTTCTTCATTTTCTCCCACTTCTTCAATTTTATCTTCCACATATTTTCTAATTGATTTTAATTTCTTTTCAAATTCTTCTTGTGATATAAGTTTTCTGTCACTCAAAACTTTAACCATAGCTTCTTTTGCATTATCACGATATTTTTCAAATTTCTTATATTTTTCCAATAACTCTTCATTACTCATTTTCTCATAAATTTCTTTAAATCCCATTATAATCCTTTCTCCACGATATCTAATTTAACACTTTGCTATATCTGTTCAATATCTTTTTAGTTTAATAAAGCTAAAGTTTTTAATACTTAATATCAATTTTTCTTAAAATACACTTATTTATTTAGAAATTATTAATTTTCAAATTATTTTAATTATGTTATCTTTACATTATACATTTTTTTATTATAAAAGTTAATACCAATTCTTAGTTGACTACAAACTTTTTTTTAGTTATTATAAAAATAACTTATATTATTTGAAGGAGGAATTTCTGTGAAAAAATACTTATTTTTCATGTTTATCTTAATACTAAATTTATTTTCACAAGATTTTAAAACTGATAAAAATCTTGTGTCTGGAACTTTAAAAAATGGTTTAAAATATTATATTTACCCTAATAAAAAACCTCAAAATTTTATATCTGCAAGAATTGAAGTTAAAACTGGATCTCTTAATGAAGAAAAAAATGAAGAAGGATTGGCTCATTTTATAGAGCATATGGCTTTTAATGGGACTAAAAAATATCCTAAAAATGATTTGATAAAAATATTAGAATCAAAAGGTGTAGGCTTTGGAAATGATTTGAATGCATATACTTCTTTTGACAAAACAGTTTATATGTTAGATGGTCAAACTAAAGATCTTGATGATTTCTTAGATATTTTGCATGAATGGGCTTTTAATGTTACATTTGATAAAAATGAAACTGAAAAAGAAAAAGGTGTAGTTATTGAAGAATGGAGAAGGAATACTGGACTAAACAAGGAAATTCAGGATTTTTATCAAAAATATTTATTTTCTAATTCCAGATATCTTGAAAGATTACCTATCGGACTTGTTCCATCTATAGAAAATTTTACTAGAGAAGGAGCTTTGAAATATTATAAAAAATGGTATGTTCCAAATAATATGATTATATATGTTGCTGGAGACATTAAAAAACCTCAAGAAACTATAAAAAAAATAGAAAACTTATTTGGAAATGAAAAATTTTCTAAACTTCCTAATAATGAAAAATTTAAAACTAAAAAAATTACCAACAATGATATTTTTGATATTTATCAAAATGACCAAGCAAAATTTAATTCTTTTACATACTTAAATATGATTCCAAATGTACTTCCAAAAAATGATTTGGATAAAATAAAAAAAGAACAAATATCTGGGCTATTTAATACTATTATGCATATACGTTATGCTGAAAAACTTAATTCCCTTGACACTAATATAAAAGATATTTCTATAAGTGAAAATTATTTAAATGATTATTTTGGATTCCAAGAACTTAGTATAGAATTAAAAAATGATAAAGAAATTGAAGGAATTGAAGAAGCTTTTAAAGAATTTAATCAGATAAAAAAAGGAATAACAGAAGTTGAACTAGAGGAATCTAAGCTTTCTTTAATAAATTCATATGAAGATGCCATAGCTTCCCTTGATTCATTAGAAACTTCAGATATTCTTTCAACTATGATGGATCATGATTTTGATAAATATAAATTTATTTCTTTAAATGACTACTATAAAAAGTCTATTGAAACTATAAATTCTATTACTGTTGAAGATATTAATAAATATATTTCTAATCTTTTTATTTCTAATGAAAAGTACAACCTTTATTTAGGGTATAAAAAAATAAATATTGAAGACATTAAAAAAGCTAAAGAAAAAGGATTGAATACTTTTGTAGAAAAATATAATAGAGATAGTAGTCAAGGACTTATTATTACTAAAGAGATAAATTCTGGTTCTATATTAAAAGAGGAATATGATAAGAATTTAGATTTTCACACTTTAACTCTTTCTAATGGCAGTAAAGTATACTTAAAAAAAATAGATTATCAAAAGGACTATGTGGAATTTAACGCAATAAGTAAAGGAGGAAATTCTTATATTTCTGATAAAGATATTCCTACTTCTAATTTTCTAGATATTATATTATCTAGTGGTCCAGGGTCTATGACTAAAAATGAGTATGATAGGTATTTACTTTCTAAGCCTTCAATGTTTTTAACATATTATGTATCTGACTTTTCAGAAGGTTTTTCTGGAAAATCAAATAGTAAAGAGGTTGATGAATTATTAAAAAATTTCTATGGATTTGTTACTGAGCCTAAAATTGATGAAAATGTTTTAAGTATCAATAAAAATAACGCTATAGAGTATCTAAAAAATAGAAAAAATTCAAAAGACACTGAATTTTGGGATGAATATATAAAAGAATATTATTTACAAAATCCAAGATATTTTCCTTTAACAGAAGAAAAAGTTAAAGAAGTTAATTCAGATAATATTTTAAATTTGTATAAGGACAGACTGGGAAATGGGAATAATTTTGATTATTATATAGTTGGTGATTTTGACTACAACCAAGTTAAAGAAAGCATTACAAAATATTTAACAGCTATTGACACTTCAAAACAAGAAGATTATAAAATTTTACCTGAAAAAATAAGAGATACAAATGCAACTTTAGAAAAAAACTTATCTCTTGATAAAAACTCAAAAGTTATACTTTATTTTGGAAAGAAAACTACTCTTAATAAAGATGAAAAATATTTAAACTTTATGGCTGAAAAAGCTCTTTCAACTGAAATGCTGGAAATTTTAAGAGAGAAAATGAGTGGCGTATATAGTTTAAATGTAAACATTAATACTTCGGAATTTTACCTTGATAGAGGGGAAATTAGCGTTGTGTTTACTTGTAAACCTGAAAGAGTTCAAGAGCTTATAAAAGCTGCAAAAGAAGTTGTTAATAATGTTGCAAATGGTAAAATTAATGATGAAACAATTTCTTACTTAAAAAAATCATATAGAACAAACTATGAGAGAGAATATAAGAAAAATAGTTATTTCAACGAATACTTCTCAAACATCATTCTAGGAAAAGAACAAACTATAGATCCAGATGTTTATGATAAAATGGTTTCTAAAAGTAACATTTCTAGTTTTATTAAAAATATTTATGGAGACTATGAAACAACTTTTATATTAAATCCAGAAACAAAGGAGTAAAAATGTTAAAAATCGTTAATATTAGTAAAAAATTTGACAAAGAAATGGGAGAAATAATTAGAGATTGTCTTGAAGAATATGGTTTAAACAAAGCTGGTACTGCATGGGAAGACCCATATTTAGATAAATTTAGTGAATATTACAAAGATATCAAGGGAGAGTATTTTGTTGCTCTCCTTGAAGATAAAGATGATGACTTTATTGAAATTGACTTAGCTGGTGGTTGTGGGTATGGACCTCTTGAGGGGGTAGAAGATACTTGTGAGCTACAAAAATTATATCTAAAAGATGAATTTAGAGGACTTGGAATTGGCAGAGATTTACTTTTGAAAGTAGAGTCAGAAGCTAGGAAGCATTATAAAAAAATCTATCTTGAATCTGATGATAGTATGGTAGAAGCAATTAAATTTTATGAGAAAAATGGGTATAAAAGAATCGAAAAACCTTTAGGAAATACTGGTCATTGTTCTTGTGGAGCATTATTTTTAAAAGAATTATAATCTTTACTTCTCAAGTAAAAAAATATTGACAATGCAAAATAAAAAGAGTAGAATTACAAAAAGAATAAGACTTATCAAGAGAAGCTGAGGGACTGACCCTATGAAGTTTCAGCAACCTACCCTATGTGGTGTGGTGCTAATTTCAGAAAGATAAGAATTTATAGAATATTTTATACTTTCAGATGTATAACTTATATATGAACTCTAGGCTTCTAAATTTTTTAGGAGCCTTTATTTTTTTATTTGGGTAATAAAATTTAAATATATTAAATCAAAGGGGATTAAAATGGGGAAAAAACTGGGTTTTGAAACTTTACAATTACATGGTGGACAGGAACCTGACAAGGCTACTGGTTCAAGAGCTTTGCCAATTTACCAGACAGCTTCTTATATGTTAGAAAGTACAGAGGAAGCGGCTAAAATTTTTGCTGCTGACAAAATGGGATTTACTTATTCAAGAATTGCTAATCCTACTGTTTCAGTTTTAGAAAAGAGATTGGCTCTTTTAGAAAACGGGTTAGACGCTGTTGCCTTTGCTTCTGGAACTGCTGCTGTTGTTGGAAGTATTTTAAACATTACAGAAAGTGGAGATACAATTTTAGCGGCTAAAAATCTTTATGGTGGTACTTACACACTATTAAATAACAGTTTGAAACAATATGGAATTACTACAACTTTTTTTGATGGTCACAATTTAGATGAGTTAAAATCACTTATTAACGAAAAAATAAAACTAGTTTATTTGGAGTCCATTGGAAATCCAAATGCTGATATTGTTCCCTTAAAAGAAATTGCTAATATTTCTCATTCTTTAGGTGTCCCCGTTATTGTTGATAATACATTTGGCTCTCCTTATCTTTTTAAGGCTTTTGAATTTGGTGCAGATATTGTTGTTCATTCTGCTACAAAATTTTTAGGAGGGCATGGAACTACACTTGGTGGAGTAGTAATTGATAGTGGTAATTTTGATTTTAATAGTGAAAAATACTCAATGTTTACAACTGCTGATTCAAATATTGGAGGAAAAAAATATTCAGATTTTGGAAAAAACTCTTACATTTTGAGAATGAGAAAAAGAGTTTTAACGGATTTTGGTGCCTGTTTAAGTCCTTTTAATGCTTTCATGCTTTTACAAGGAATTGAAACATTATCAATTAGAATGGATAGACATATTAAAAATGCTTTAGATATCGTTAAATTTTTAGAAAATCATCCAAAAGTATCTTGGGTTAGTCATCCTAGTGATAAAGGAAGTCCTTTCTTTGAAATTGCAAAGGAGTATTTTCCAAAGGGCGCTGGAAGTATCTTTACTTTTGGAGTAAACGGAGGAGCACAGGCTGGGAAAAATTTTATTGATTCATTAAAATTATTTTCTCATTTAGCTAATGTTGCTGATGCAAAATCATTAATTATTCACCCTGCATCTACAACTCATGCTCAACTTACAGAGGAACAACAAAATTTTGCAGGTCTAAAACCTGAAACAATCAGAATTTCAGTAGGATTAGAGCATATAGATGACTTAATTGAAGATTTAACACAAGCACTTGAGAAGATATAATTAATAGTTAAAAATTAAAAAGTTAATAGTTATTGAAAGATTGCTCTGCAATCTACATCAATTTTTAATTATTAACTAATCATTGTTAACTAACTATGGGAGGTTTTATGAATATAAAAGATTTACCTAGAATTGAGCTGTGCAATGTAAAAACACCTATTGAAAAGCTTAATAATTTATCAAAGGAATTTAAAAATAATATTTACATTAAAAGAGATGATTTACTTGGAATTGGCCTTGGTGGAAATAAAGTCAGAAAACTTGAATATATTTTGGGTGATGCTCTTGAAAAAAAAGCTGATATAGTTATAACAAGTGGGGGGGTTCAATCAAATCATGTAAGACTTACTGTTGCATGTGCAAATAAAGTTGGAATTAAAACTGTTGCTGTTTTAGTGGGAAGTGAGCCTTCAAAATATAAAGGAAATACATTGCTAGACAAAGTTCTTGGTGCTGAAATTCATTTTGCTGATATAAAAAATAAAGAAGGGCATTCTACTGGAGATTTGAATAGACTTCTTGATGAAGAAGGTGAAAGACTTGTCCAAGAAATAAAATCTAAATATGAAAAACAAGGCAAAATAGTTTATGTTATTCCTGGTGGAGGAAAAATGCCTCCTGGAATTGCTGGGTATATTAATGCTACTTCTGAAATATATTCTCAGCTTCAAGAACTTAGGATAAATTGCGACTATTTGGTTACTGGTGTTGGAACTTCTAGCACTATTGCTTCTCTTATAATTGGAGAGAAACTTTATAATACTGGCATTAAACCCCTTGGAATTTTGGTTACAAATACTCTTGGTTCAGCAAAAGCCTACGCAGAAAGAATTAAAACTGAAATAGATGGATATTTAAAATTTTATAATTGGGATTTGAATATCACTTTAGATGACATTAAACTTTTTGATGCATATACTGGTGAGGGTTATGGAATTCCTAGTGAAGATGGACTTTTAGCCATTAAAAAATTGGCACAATCTGAAGGTTTGATAGTTGACCATATTTATACAGGTAAGGCTTTTGCTGGATTACTTGATTTATCTAAAAAAGAATTTTTTAAAGATAAAAATGTCTTATTTTTACACACTGGAGGAAGCCCTGCTTTATTTGATTTGGATTCGGATTTATTGTAGGGAAAGGAGCCAAGCCTATAAATATTTTTACAGCTAATTTAGCTAGTTATGTTGAATTTTATTAAAAATAAAACTTTTAAAGATACTATCCTAATAGTCTTTATTGAACTTTTTAAAACTAATCAAGAAACTGGATATAAATTATTTTTATTATTAAAGAAAGCTAATATAAATGAATTTAAAACCAACTTTTTAGAACCATTATTAAAGTATATTGAAAGTCAACTAGAATCAACTAATGATGTATCTAAATTTAGTCGCATTTATTAATAGATAAAACTATCTTGATACTTCATTTAAAAAAATCTTAAATTCTATAAAAGGATAAATTATTAAAACCTGGGCAGACTCTTTCTGAGAAAATTTTAGGTACTGAACTCCATAAATTAACAAATAAAAAAAGAACTGAAAAGGATGAAAAATACAAAGAATTATTTACAAAAGAAGAAATTGATAACAATAAAATTCTTGAGGAATTTTTTGAGAATATTCCTATTGAAGAATAAACACAAAAACACGAGTTCCTAAAAACTCGTGTTTTCCAACATAAAAGGTGTCCATAATTTACAACTACTATTAACAATCAACAACTAATTTTACAATGTAAATATGACTAAATTATGTATGTTTTAAATCATTGCAAGATTTTTATCTATCTCATCTTTTTTAAACCCAACTACATAATTATCATTAAATCTTACTACTGGTATGCTCATATCTCCAGTCAATTGAATCATTTCATCTCTTCCTTCAATATCATCTTGAACATTTACATCTACATAATCTATTTTTTTACTTTTTAAATAATCTTTTGTTTTTTTACACCAAGAACAATCTGGTGCACTATATACTTTTACCATAATAATCTTCTCCTTTTAATTTAAGTTTTTTATATATTCTTCTACCATTAAAGCTGCTATTGTTCCATCACTTGTAGCTGTTGTTAATTGCCTAAATTTCTTAGCTCTAACATCTCCAGCAGCATAAACTCCTTTGATTTTAGTTTCACAGTCTTCATTTGCAATTAAATTTCCATAGTTATCAATTTCTAAAAATTCTTTGTACATATCTGTTCTTGGAGTATGCCCAATATAAACAAACATTGCATCTACATCTATCATTGATTTATCTTTTGTTAATAAATTTTCAATTTCTATTTTTTCTAGATTTTTGTCTCCAAATCCATGACGAACTTCTGTATTCCATATAACTTCTACCTTATCATTTGCTAAAAGCTTATCAACAGTTTTTTTATCTGCATTGAAAGAATCAAACTGATGTATTATTGTAAGTTTAGATGCATATTTCAGAAGTACTAAAGCAGCTCCAATTGCTGAATTTCCTCCTCCAACAACAACTATATGCTTTCCTTCATACATATGACCATCACACAACTCGCAATAATGAATACCCTTACTCAAATATTTTTTTTCTTCTGGAATTGGCAAAGGTCTCTTTTTAGCTCCTGCAGCAACGATTACTGATTTTGCTTTATATCTATATGAATCTGTTTCTATTATTTTAAACTCATCAGCTAAGTCAACTTTTTTAATCGAATCAAACTCATCAATTTCTGCTCCAGCATATATTGCTTGTTCCTTCATTATATCTGTAAGGTCACTACCTTTTACTTTCATAAAACCCGGATAATTTTCAACTTCATACGCATCATTAATTTGCCCACCTACAATTTCATCTTCAAGTATAAGTGTAGATAGTTTTAATCTCGAAGCATATATTCCTGCTGTTAGCCCTGCTGTCCCTGCACCTATTATCACTAAATCTTTTTCTATTTAAGGTTTATTCATAAAAATCCCTCACTTATATGATTTCTTTAATTTTATCTACCATTTCTTCTGGTGATACAGCTGGTTCAAATCTTTCAACAATATTTCCATTTTTATCTATTAAGAATTTTGTAAAATTCCATTTTATTCCATTTCCTTCTAAATATTTAGGGAAATTTTTACCTAAAAAATCATTTAGCATTTTTGCTTGTGGATTATCTAAATCAAATCCTTTATATTCAGTATTTTCAGTCAAATATTTAAATACTTCGTTTGCATTCTCATCTCTTACATCACTTTTTTCAAATAGTTGGAATGTAACTCCGTAGTTTAATTTACAAAATTCTTGTATATCATTTGCATTTCCTGGTTCTTGTTCAGCAAATTGATTACTTGGGAACCCTAGTATTTCTAATCCTTGACCTTTAAATTCTTTGTATATTTTTTCTAATCCATCAAATTGAGGAGTCAATCCACATTTACTTGCTGTATTTACTATTATTAATGTTTTTCCTTTGTAATCCTCAAAACTTATTTCTTTTCCACCAATTGTTTTTGCTTTTAAATTATAGATACTCATAATTATCTCTCCTTTTTTAATTTAATTGTTTTTTAAATTGTATACAATTTAATTTTATACAATAAATATATAACTATTTTTACTTAATGTCAACACTTTTTTTTAATATTTCTTTTTATTTCTCAATAATTTTATTATTTCTTCCTAAGATTATTGAAAATACTAACTTTTATCATAACAATTTTTGACAGCTATTTAAAAATAGTAACTACTCAGGCATCTAAAAAACTTGAAATATCAAGCTTTTATACACGCCTTCGGCGCTAGGAGGAGGGTGATTTGCGGGGCGTAGCCCGCACCCACGGCAAGGATTACTCCTCGCCACTCCTCTAAAAATTTGATTTTACTATGTTTGGTTATGCCTAAGTAGTTACTAAAAATATTTAAAATTTGAATTTTCTTAAAAAATATGTTAAAATTTTTAGAACATTTTAGAAAATAATGTTTATTTTATATTTTTTAAAAATAAAAATTGGAGGCAACATGAATATTAAAAATTTATTTAAAAATTTC
>JAFGUR010000252.1 GCA_016938425.1 Fusobacteriaceae bacterium | reverse complement strand
TACTATCTAAAAAAGCTCCTATTGTAGTGTTTGTTGTCCCAAAATCTATACACAAACTAGTTGATGTCTCTTCTAATTCTCTTACTTCAAAGTCAACAATATTAACACGATAGCCATTTATTTTATTAAAAGGTATATTTTTGTCACTGTAATATAGTTTATGAATATATTCTGAATTATCTTTATTAAAAAAAAGAAGACTATAATTTTTATTTTTAAATCCTAGATATCTTAAATTTTTACTGTCTGCTTGCAGATAATATGTATTTTCCTTTTCGTAATCTTTTTGAAGAGTAAAAATTCCACATAAATAATTAGCTCCATTTATTAAAAGGACATTTGATTCTTGAATTTCTTTATCAGTTATGACTTGATACATATCTTCTGCATTAATTCCAATAGAATCATAAAGAGTTATTTTCGCAGGAATTCTTATTTTCCCTTCACTCTTTATTTCATTTATATACCCTTCATCTAAAAATTCGTGTAATTTGAACATTCCTTCTTCAAGGTAATCGTTAATTAAGTACTTTTCTTCATTTCCTCTATATTTTAAAATTAAGTAAACTAATTTTTCCTTAGAATAAGAAGTTTGATAAACTTTTATAATTTTATGTTTAATACAAATATTTCTTAATTCAAATACTGACATCTCCATTAAATCTTCTTTAGTATAAGTTTTTCTACTTTTCTCTTTGACGTCCCTATAAATCTTGTAAGATTTCATTTTTCCTCCATTTACTTTGCGTATTATTAAAAATGTCGTAACTAGTCAGGCATCTAAAACACCTGAAATATTAAATTATTTTACGCGCCTTCGACGCGTGGAGAGGAGGAATTGCGGGACGTCGCCCGCACCCACGGCAAGGATTACTCCTCGCCACTCCTCTAAACCCTTGATTTTAATTGTTTTGTTATACCTAAGTAGTTACAAAATGTCTTTTAATCTATGTAAAATTAGTATAAATTTTAACTTCCTTTTATATATTTTTAAAGATGAATCTCTTTTTTTAGCATTTATATTCAAGTTTTTACTCATAAAAAAACCTAAAAATTTGGGAAAGTTCTCTAAATGTTCCATTTTATCTTCTAGTATTCTGGATGTAGCCTCTTTAGGAGGAACTCCTAAAAAGTAATAATAGATAATTGCAGTTAAACTATAAATATCAGACTTTTCAGTTTGATTGGCTTTTTCGGCATAAAATTCTATAGGAGAAAATCCCGGTGTTACAAATATTTTCTTAATTTTCTCTTCAATATAAATTGCAGAACCAAAATCAATTAAAACAGGGATATTATCATTTGTTAGTAAAATATTGGAAGGCTTTAAATCTCTATGAATTATTTTTCTTTTATGTAAAATACTAAGTCCATCAATAATAGGAAAAATTATATTTTTTATGAAAGAATACCAATTCTCTTCTAAATTTTTATTTAAATAAATTTCTAAATCATTTCCCTCATAGTATTTCATAACTATATAAGAAGTTCCATTTTCATTAAATGTTTCATAATAAATAGAAAGATTTGGATGAAATTCGTCAACTATACTAGCTTCATTAAGAAATCTTTTCTTCTCTAATTCAAATGTTTCTTTAAGATAATGCTTTTTACAAATTAGATGTTTTTTATCCATATCTCTTAAACAGATATCTTTAGGAAAAAATTCCTTAATTATAACTTCTTCATTTGTATCTATATTTTTAGCTAAATATACTATGGAAAAATTACTTCTTTCCGATACATTTTTCAAAATTATATATTTATCATTAAGAACACTATTTTTCCCCAAGTATAAATAATCATCATTTTCCATATAGATTCTCCTTATATTGAGTTTAAAATTTATAATTTTCTTTGTATAATAACTATTTTTATAATTAGTATATAAAGAAAATTATGGAGAAGATTTCTCTTCTCCATAACTTATTCTGCAGCGTATCCACCTAGTATTTGCACTTTTGAATTGAAATCTTTTTTCTGTTTAATTATTACTTTGAATTCTCCAATTCCTTCTTGATGTCCATATTCTTCAAAGAAATCTACTATAAATGCATTTGGTAATTTAATTTCTCTTATAACTTGACTTTCAGCAACAACTTGTAAAGTAACTTCTCTATAAGCATCTGCTTTTTCAGCAGGTACTAATGACCATTTTCCTATTTTTAAAGTTTCTGCTGCTTTCTCTTTTAATATTTTTCCAGTAACCGTTAACATACACCCGTAATCTGTCGCTTTTGCATTTGAGTTGTCCGGACTATCAGTTATATAACTTACTGTTTGAATATCCGTCTCCACTAAAGTAATTTCTTCTGCTCCTTTGATTGTTAATCTAAATCCCATTTTTTCCTCCTATTTTTTATGCTTACCGAAAATTTTTATTAATTTGATTATCTTTAAATATAAAATCAAATTTTTGTTTAATTTTACAGTCAGCTATTTTTATAATAACAGCTATACAGCCGTATTAGACTTTGTTATGCTTAGTACTAAGTTTTTAACATTTCCGTTAAAAGTCAAATTTAAGTTACAAGTACTGGAATCAGTGTCTATTTCATGATTAATATCATCTCCAACTTGTAAAACAGAATTTATTTTTCCTAATTCATTTTGCCAAACACTTTTTTGACTATTAGGATTGGTACTAAAGAAGTTAATTATTTTATCTTGTTTAAAATCATTAGTAGCAAAACGAAGGACTCTTTCAACATAAGTTGTTACTAAAGTTTTGTATATCGAATCAAAACCATCATCTGTTATATCAAGATTTCTAGCCTTATACACCGTGATATTTGTAATAGATTTTCCATTTAAAGACGCATTATCAGATGAAAATACAAAGCCAAAATTTCTTTTATTGATTACATCTTTTATGGAATTTGTATAACCTGTTATTTCTTTGGCTAATGTCGTTGTAATTTTTAGTGAATTATCTCCGCCTTCTATATCAAATCTTACTCCCGGATATTTAGATGATACATTTTTATAATAATCTCTCAAATAATCAGGACATTGATAAGCAGCTACAACCCCTGCCGCCACATAAGAAGCATCTATATATATTCCTTCTAACCAAAGCTTCATAATATCTTCTTTTTCTTTTGATAAATATGCTCCATTTTCCGATTGTTTCATTTTAATGTCTAAAACAACACCTGATTTATCTTTTGGAATTACCGTAAAATTTGGTAAACAAGGTATTGCAAATTCGCTATAATCTTTTCTTGTTAAAATTTCCGTTTTTTCAATATATTTATCTACTCCAACAGTTGCTAAGTTATTAAATGAAGTTTCTTCGGATGATTCAAAGTTAAAGAACAATTGAATTTTATACACTTTACATAATTCCAACAAGGAAGTTAAAGTTTCTAATGTGTTTTTTTCTTTTACAGGTTCTTGTTTACTTTGATTTCCTTTAAACCTTTCTCTAACACCTTTTCCGGAGTTACTTGATTCCATTTCAATTGCAGGAAAAATCCCAAACCAAATCATATCATTAAAATCATTTTTGGCATTTACAGTATTGAAGTATGTCTCAACTCTTTCTTTATTTGCACCTTTTATCATCATTTCCGGTTTGATATTAGATATTAATAAACTAGGCAACATTCCTTTGTTTTTTGTGGAATATTGTTCAAAGAACATTTTTATTCCCAGTAATTTTTCTATTAAAGGTTTTGCAGCTTTTACAAATTCTTCTTTTGATTGTTTATAAAACTCTAAATATGTATTATAGTTATTAACTTCTTTTTCTATATCTATTTCACCTTGAATTGTTGCAATAGGTGCAAAAGTTCTCACTACAAGACTTCCTACATAATCATTATGACTTTCGTTAAGATCTTCATAATCATCTTTAAAAATTAGTGCTAATTGATTATTAGAACTTTCTTCGATTAAGGCAATTTGAGTTTCTTCGGGTTTTGGAGCTTCTATAATTCTTAATTCTCCGGATTCTTCAAGAGTAAGCACTCCCACCTTTAGGGGTTCCGCTTCTGCTCCATCTTGATTTTGTCCCAATAATAGTCTTGTTTTTATGTCTTCGATGGCCAGTGGCAACATCCCTAAAACATTATTATAATTTATACTTGCCTCTTCAAATTTTACATTTAATTTGTCGCCTAAATCTAATTTTTTTGGATCTTCCTCATCAAGTTTTTCATATTCGTTATATAAATAACTAATTTCTTTTCTTACCTGTTTAATATCTTCCATCACTTTTTTGGGTGAAATCATGTCCAAAACATTTTGAAATTTAAAGTCGGCATTTTTTATACCTTGACTTTTTTTTGTGTCAATAAGAGTAAATAACATTTTTAGAAAATCGTTATTTGCATCCAATTTTATTTCTGTAATACAATCTTCAGGAATAGCCTCCGGTTTTTTTACTGTATACATTATTTTTTGATTCGAAGCATTAAAATATGAATAAACTGTTGGCGAAAATTTTTCCAAAAAATCCTCAAAGTTTCTCACTAATAAATGATCATTAATTTCCTTTAATTTGTCATCGTTTAAACTATCAATTCCCTTCGCATCACCAACTAATGTAAGCAAATCTAATTTTTCGGGATTTATTTCCTCAAAAAGAATGGTTCTGTTTGTTTGCTTAATCACTTCCATATCAATAGACCTCCATAATTTTTTATAATAAACTTTTATATACAAAGTAATAATTTTTAAACACAAAAAGATGGTATCACATTATTTCAAAAAAAACAAATTATTTTTTTAATTAATTTTAATGAACAAATACCTAATTTTAATTTTGTATACT
>JAFGUR010000251.1 GCA_016938425.1 Fusobacteriaceae bacterium | reverse complement strand
GTTTGTTCCTTATGAAGAATTTCCTTCATTATTTTTAGTATTCTTGTATTATATTTATCTTTTGTTTCAACTAAAATATTTAATGCTACATCACTAGGAACTCCTTGTGCCAAAAGTAATTCAAAATTTAAAACATGATTAAGGATTATTATTCCAGTTGTATAGACATCATCACTTTCAATAGGCATATTCCCTAATGAAATATTTTGATTTTCAACTATTTTAGCTACATCTTCCATACGAGGTATCCTTGAAATTAACCTTGCTCCATGCTCTGGATAAGTGTCAAAAAGTTTATGTTCAGCTGGAGAAACTTTTTGACCTAGGAGTATTTTCTCAAAGGCTAAAACAGGCAAAGTATAACATCCTATCATAGAAAGCATTCCAGCAATTTCTAGTTTCCAAATTTCTTTTACATGAAGTTCACTTGCTATTTTTCGGACCATATCTTTAATTTTAGTAGATATTGTAAATGCAACAGGATTAGTTAATGCCAAAATTTCCATTAACATATTCATAGAGCCACCTAATGTTCTCATTAAAAGATCTTTAGTTTCTTTTCTAGAATGCCATATTTCTAAATGAGTTTTAACTCTTGCTTTAGCTTCATGTACGTTGAAAGGTTTTGTAATATAATCTTCTGCTCCCAACTCAAAGCCTTTAGTAATATTGTATGTTTCTTTTAAAGCTGTAATAATTATTACAGGGATTTCAGCAATGTCTTCAATTTGTTTAATTTCTGTTAGTGTTTTAAATCCATCTTTTTCAGGCATTAAAATATCAAGTAGTACTAAGTCAGGTTTCTGAGATTTCATAATATTGATACAAGTATTCCCACTTTTACTAACATAAATTTCGTAATCTTCTTGGAATATATTTTTTAACAAATCAATTATAATATCATCGTCATCTACTATAAGTATCTTATATTTCTCCATTTTGAGAACTCCTTGTAATATAGTTTTTATTCTTGTTTTTTTAAGCATTAATGAAATTTCTAATATACTTAAAGTTTACTCTATAAATGTTAAATATTCAAATTATTGAAAAAATTTTTTAAAAATGTAAAGTTATAATTATTCAAAGTTAGTGAATTTTTTAACTTAACTGAGTGATTTTTTTCTCTAATTTAGTCAGTAAAATTGGGATTTAAGTCTAATTTTTTTTTCTAAAAAAAAATCCTTGATACAAAATTTAACTTTTTCAAAAATGTTTGAATCTTTTAAACCCCTTGTATTACAAGGAAAAGCTTGAATTAATTCTAATTAAGTGATAGTATATTAGTCAAAAGAATTTAGAGATTTTTATAAACTTTTAGAGAGAGGTTTAGGGATGAATTTAATAGAAGAAATAAAAAGATTAAAAAAAGAAAGAAATGCAATTATTTTGGCTCATTATTACCAAAATCCAGAAGTTCAAGAAATTGCAGATTATGTTGGAGATTCTTATTTTTTAAGTGAAATTGGTAAAAAATCGGAAGCACAGGTTATAGTTTATTGTGGAGTTCAATTTATGGCTGAAAGTGCTAAAATATTGTCTCCAGAAAAAATAGTTCTATTTCCAGCATATACATGTGCTCCTTGTTGCATGGAAAATCAAGCAAATGAAAAATTAATTTTAGAAAAAATAAAAGAATATCCTAATGCCAAGGTTGTTACTTATATAAACTCTTCTAGTGGAGTAAAAGCAGCTAGCCATGCAGTATGTACATCTTCATCAGCTTTACAAGTTGTAAATAATATTGATGCCGATGAGATATTGTTTGTACCTGATAAAAATTTAGCTTCGTGGGTTCAAGAACAAACAACAAAAAAAATAATACCTTACGAAGGATGTTGTAATATACATGACAGAGTAAAACCATCTGATTTGGAAGAAGCTCTTGAAAAAAATGGACCAATGAAAATTTTAGCACATCCTGAGTGTCGACCATCTGTAAGAGCTATGGCAGATTATGTTGGAAGTACAGCAGGAATTTTAAAAGCAATTGAAGATATTGATGCAGATAAATATTTGATTGTAACAGAAAAAGGAATAGCTCATGAAATTGGGAAAAGATATCCAGATAAAAAATTTGTATACCTAAATATGTTTTGTTCACCCATGAAGAAAATTTTTCCAGAAACAATATATGAGGCTTTAAATGAATTAAAATATGAATTAACATTGCCTGAAGATATCATAAATAGAGCGAAAATGTCTCTAGAAAATATGCATTATTATGCAAATAAAAAGTAGGTGAAATTATGGATTTAGTATGTGATGTTTTAATTGTTGGGGCAGGACTAGCTGGGCTAAATACTGCTATTAACCTTAATGAAGATTTAAAAATTATAGTGCTTAGTAATGATAAGCTTCATCGATGTAATTCATATCTTGCTCAAGGAGGAATAACAACAGTAAAAAATGAAGCCGATAAGCCTATTTTTATAGAAGATACTCTTAAAGCTGGAGCATATGAAAATGATGTGGATACAGTAAAATTAGTAGCTAATCACGCTAAAGAAGCAATTCAAAAATTAATAGATTTAGGAGTTCCTTTTAATAAGGATGAAAATGGGCATTTAAAATATACTAAAGAAGCGGCTCATAGTACAAATAGAATTCTTTATTCAGCAGATAGTAGTGGTAAAGCTATTTGGGAGACGGTAAGAGATGAAGCACTTAAGAGGAAGAATATTAAAATTTTAGAAGAAACAAATTTAATTGATTTGATTGTAAAGAATAATGAAGTGTGCGGAGGAGTAGCTATAAGAGAAAATACAAATTTGAGTATTTATTCAAAAGTTACTGTTCTTGCTAGTGGAGGAATAGGTGGAATTTTTAAAAATTCTACTAATTATAGAAATATTAAGGGAGTAGGAATATCTTTAGCTTTAAAATATGGAATAGAATTAAAAGATTTGGATTATATCCAACTTCATCCTACAGCTTTTCATTCTACTTGTGAAGAAAGAAAGTTTTTAATAACAGAATCTTTAAGGGGAGAAGGGGCAAAATTAATTGATGATAAAGGAAATAGGTTTGTAGATGAACTTATGCCAAGAGATTTTGTTAGTCAAGCAATTATAAAATATAAAGATGAAAAAGAACTTCCTTGTGTTTTGTTAGATGCAAGAGATATGGGCGAGAAGTATTTGAAAGAAAGATTTCCTAAAATATTTACCCATTGCTTAAAACATGGAATAGATATAAGTAAAGATCCTATTCCAGTATCTCCATGTCAGCACTATTTTATGGGTGGAATAAAGATAGATTCTGATGGAAAAACTTCTATGAAAAATCTTTTAGCATGTGGAGAAGTTAGTTGCACAGGCTTACATGGTAAAAATAGGTTAGCAAGTAACTCTCTTTTGGAAGCAGCAGTATATTCAAATAGAGTAGCTGATTATATTAACAAGGTTATAGAGGATAAAAAACTTAGTATAGTTCCTTATACTGAAAAAAATGCGGAAACTTTAAATAAAGAAAATGAAAAAATACTAATTTCTACAATTAAAAATGAAAGAAAGGATTTGATTCATGAATTACTTAATAATTGATAAAATCATAAAGGATGCTTTGGTAGAAGATGGAGTTTTTGATGATATAACAACAAATAGTATTCTAAATGGAAATGAAAAAGCAACATGTGATATAATTTTTAAAGAAGATGGTGTTCTTTGCGGGAAAGATGTTTTTAACAGAGTTTTTGATATAATGGAAGATGTTGAGGTTACTTTTAATTTTGAGGAAGGTCAGTTTATTGAAAAAAATACCGTTGTGGGAACTTTAAAAGGGCTTTGTTGTAAAATTTTAAGTGGAGAAAGAGTTGCACTTAATTTACTTCAAAGAATGTCAGGGATAGCAACTATTACATATAAACTTAATAAAATATTAGAAGGAACAAATATTAAAATAGCAGATACAAGAAAAACTACTCCAAATCTTAGATACCTAGAAAAATATGCTGTAACAATTGGTGGAGGAATAAATCATAGATATAATTTATCTGATATGGCTATGATAAAAGATAATCATATTCAAGCAGCAGGAAGTATTAAAGCAGCTGTTGATTTAGTTAGAAAAAAACATCCTTTTGCAAAAAAAATTGAAGTTGAATGCGAAAGTATTGATGAAGTAAAGAAAGCTATTGAAGCAAAGGCTGATATAATTATGTTAGATAATATGAATTATGAAGCTATGAAAGTAGCGACAGGACTTATTGGAGATAAAGCTATTGTTGAGGTAAGTGGAAATATTGATGAAGAAAAAGTAGATAAATTTAGAGATTTAAAAATTAATTATTTATCTAGTGGATCATTAACTCATTCGGTTAAAGCTATTGATATTTCTATGAAAAATTTGAAAAGATTTGATTAATTAAATTTTAAGATGTTTTTAAATTATTAAAAAAACCTAACTACTCAGGGGTAATAAATATTGTAAAAGCTTTTATAGGAGTTGTGAGTAGTAATCCTTGCAGTAAGTGCGGAATCTGTCCAATGCTGTTAACTTAATAAATTTTATAGTATAACCTGCTCAAATTATAGCGGTGATAAAAGCTTAAAACTTCAAATCTCTCCTTATTAGGGGGGAGATTTAGAAGGTGTTGTTTAGATTCACTAAGTTGACAATCCAATTTAAGTTTTTATGGGTACAAGTAATTTTTTATGAATGTGTATTTATTTTGATATTTATAGTTGACAAATAAAATGAAAAAGAGTATTATAATTTCAACAAGAATAACACTTGTTAATTGTCCTATTAAAATAGGAAAATTGGAGGATGGCAGAATGGTAGCTAAAGTTATAGAAAGAAATTACTTTTATTTTAAATTTTATTTTAGAAGCTTAAACAAATTTAGTTTAGGTTCATTTTAATTTAAAAATAAAAGGGTTTTTAGTAACTAACTTTATAGGTTATTCATAATTTAAGTTAAAATACTAAGGACTCAGTAGAGTCCTTTTTTTATATCTAAATTATGAAAATTAAGAAGCATTGTAAAATTGAAGGAGGAAAAAAATGATAATTCAACTAGAAGTAAACACACCAGAGAAAGATATTCAAGAATTAATTGAAAAAATTAATCAAAAAGGGCTTCATACTAATTATGTAGTAGGAGATAATCATTCTATTATTGGAGTTATTGGAGACACAAGTAAAGTGGATTTGGAAGAAATAGAGGCTCAAAAGCATGTTGCAAAAGTTATGAGAGTTCAAGAACCCTATAAAAAAGCAAATCGTGCATTTCATCCAGATAATACAATTATTGATGTTAATGGAATAAAAATTGGTGGTGGAAATTTTGTAGTTATGTCTGGACCTTGTTCTGTAGAGTCAAAAGAACAAATTGAAATTGTAGCAAATGCTGTAAAAACTTCAGGATCAACAATTTTAAGAGGTGGAGCATATAAACCAAGAACATCTCCATATGCTTTTCAAGGCCTTGAATTAGAAGGATTAGAGCTTTTAAAACTTGCAAGAAAAGCTACTGGAATGCCTATTGTAACTGAGATAATGTCACCAAATTTAGTAGAAAAATTTGTTGAAGATGTTGATATAATTCAAGTTGGCGCTAGAAATATGCAAAATTTTGATTTATTAAAAGAGCTAGGAAAAACGCAAAAACCAATTTTATTAAAAAGAGGTTTATCAGCAACAATAGAGGAATTCTTAATGTCCGCAGAATATATTATGGCAGGAGGGAATTCAAATGTTATTCTTTGTGAAAGAGGGATAAGAACATATGAGACATATACAAGAAATACATTAGATATTTCAGCAGTGCCTGTTCTTAAAAAACTTAGTCATTTACCTGTAATTGTAGATCCAAGTCATGCAACAGGGAAAAGTTGGTTAGTAGATCCTTTATCAAAAGCAGCAATGGCAGTTGGGGCAGACGGACTAATGATTGAAGTTCATAATGACCCTGCAAACGCTTTGTGTGATGGGCCACAATCTCTTACACCAGAAGCTTTTGACAAATTAATGAAAGAATTAAAAGTTTTAGCAAAAGCTCTTAATATAGATTTTTAAGGAGAACACATGAATATTTGTATTGTAGGTTTAGGATTAGTCGGAGGCACCTATGCTTTAGCTTTAAGAGATAATCCAAAAATTAAAAAAATTACAGCAATTGATATTGATTTAAAAACTATTTCCTTTGCCTTGGAAAAAGGAATAATTGACAAGGGAAGTTCTACCCCTAAAGATTTATTAGGAGAGGCTGATATTGTAATAATTTCTTTATATCCTAAATTAATTGTTAATTTTATGAAAGAAAATATAGATTTTTTTAAAGAAAATTCAATAATAACTGATGCAGCAGGGGTAAAATGTGAAATTATGAAAGAAATTTTACAGCTTCCATTAAAAGCTGATTTTATTTTTGGACATCCAATGGCAGGAAGAGAAAAAATTGGATTAGAGTATGCAGATAAAAATATTTTTAAAAATGCTAATTATATTTTAACTCCTAATACAAACAATAAAGCAGAGAATATTTCAATTTTAAAAGAAATAATAATTTCTATGGGATTCAAAAATGTTACAGAAATTACAGCAGAAAATCATGATGAAATAATTTCTTTTACAAGTCAATTGACTCATGCAATAGCAGTTGCTTTAATTAATAGTGATAATTTAAAATTTGATACAAATAAATTCATTGGGGATTCATATAGAGATTTAACAAGAATTGCCAAGATAAATTCTAAATTATGGACAGAATTATTCATGGAAAACAAAGAAAATTTAATAAATAAAATTGAGTTTTTTCAAGAAAAAATAGAAATTATAAAGAAAGCTCTTGAAAATAATGAACCAGAAATTTTAGAAAAAGAGTTTCAAGAGTCTACAAGGAGACGGGAACTTATTGATTAATAGGAGGCAAGAGAATATTCTTGCCTTTATTTGCATAACTGAAATGATTTAGGTTTAAAAGCTGAACATAAGAAATAGTTAGTTGCAAGACTAAAAAATTGTATATAAGTAATAATAAACAACTCTGGTTTTAGAGGAATGACGAGGAGTAATTCTTGTTGTGGCACAGGCTCCGTTCAGAATCCCCCTTCTTTTTCTCACCGAAGGTGGGGGATTGTATGAAAAATATAGCTTTTTACAAGTAAAATAAAGCTGTTGAAGTTTTGCAACAAACTACATAAGAAAATATTGGAGGTAAAGTAATGAGTGCAAATTGGGGAAAAAATATAACAGTATCAATATTTGGAGAATCTCATGGAGTAGCTTTAGGAATTAATATAGGAGGATTTCCTTCGGGATTTTCAGTAGATTTAGAAAAAATTAAAAAGGATATGGCTAGAAGGGCACCTGGACAAAGTGAACTTACAACCTCAAGAAAAGAACCTGATGAATTTGAAATTTTAAGTGGATTTTTTGAAGGGAAAACTACAGGTTCTCCCCTTGCAATAATAATAAGAAATACAAATCAAAGATCAAAGGATTATTCGGTGTTAAAAGATGTTTTGAGACCAGGACATGCTGACTATAGCGGTAAGATGAGATATTCTGACAATAATGATTATAGAGGAAGTGGTCATTTTTCTGGTAGAATTACTGCACCTTTAGTTTTTGCAGGTAGTTTAGCAAAACAATTATTAGAAAGTAAAGGAATTTTTATAGGAACTCATATTAAAAGTATTGGTAATATTGAAGGGAGAGGACTTACTCTTAAAGAAATAAACAATGATTTATTAAAAAATCTTCAAAATATGGATTTTCCTACATTAAAAGATAATAATAGTGAACTTATGAAAAATGCAATTGTTGAAGCAAAAAGCATGGAAGACTCAATAGGAGGAGTTATTGAAGTTGCAGTAAATGGAGTAAAAGCAGGGATAGGTAACCCATTTTTTGATTCGATAGAATCAAGACTTTCATCTATGATGTTTTCAGTTCCAGCAGTAAAGGGAATAGAATTTGGAGCTGGGTTTGATATAGCCAAAATGCTAGGTTCAGAGGCAAATGATGAAATTTACTTAGAAAATGGCGAAATAAAAACAGAAACAAACAATAATGGAGGGATAATTGGAGGTATATCAACAGGAATGCCAATTGTCTTTAGATTAGCAATAAAACCACCAGCTTCTATAGGTAAAGAGCAAAAAACAGTTAATTTTGTAACAAAAGAAGAAACTAAATTGAAAGTAGAGGGAAGGCATGATCCATGTATTGTTCCAAGAGCTATGGTTGTGGTAGAAGCAGCAGTAGCATTAACTATTTTGGACTTTTTGATGGAAAAAAAGGAGTTATAACATGGATATAAATGAATTAAGAAAAGAAATAGACTCTATTGACAAAGAAATTGTAAAGTTATTTGAAAAGAGAATGAAGATTGTAACAGGAATTGCTGAATATAAGTTAGAAAATAATATGGAAATTTTTGATAAGGGAAGAGAAGAAGTTTTACTTGAAAAAGTTGACTTATACCTTGAAAATAAAGAATTATCCGAGTATTTGCGGTTATTTTTTGAAAATTTAATGGCTTTAAGCAAAGATTATCAAAAGAAAAAAATAAAAGAGAAGTCTCCAACTTTTTTCTTTAATAATAATAAGAAACTAACAATAGCTTATCTTGGAATTCCTGGTTCTTATAGCTATGAAGCGATGAATAATTATTTTGGGGAAAATATAAATCAAAAGAATTTTAATAATTTTAATTTGATTTTTCAGGCTGTTGAGAATGGTGAAGTTGATTATGGAGTAATTCCTTTTGAAAACTCTTCTACTGGAGCAATTAAAGATAATTTTGATTTGATTAGAGAGAAGAATTTATTTATAGTAGGAGAATATCTTTTAAAAGTGGATCATAACTTGTTGGGACATAAGGATGCTAAATTAGAAGATATAAAGGAAGTTTATTCACATCCACAGCCCTTTGAGCAAAGTAGTTATTTTTTACAGGATAAAAATTGGAGCCATTTTCCACAAACAAGTACAGCAGAAAGTGCCAAGTTAGTTGCATCAAGTAATAGCTTAGAAAAAGGGGCTATTGGAAGTAAAGAACTTTCTAGACTTTACAATTTGAAAATATTAATTGAAAATATAAATAATAGTAATTCTAATTATACTCGTTTTATAATTGTTTCAAAAGAGAAAGAAATCAAGGAAAATGCAAATAAAATTTCTATTGCTTTTTCTACTCTTCATAAGGCAGGAGAACTTTTTGGAATAATTGCAGAATTTGCTCAAAGAGGAATAAATATGCTCAGCATTAAATCATTACCAATTTTAGAAAAACCATGGGAACATTATTTTTATATTGACATATCAGGCAATATAAACGATAGTAAAATAGAAGAAGCGTTAAGATCAATAGAAAGTAAATGTAATTTCTTTAAAATGTTAGGTAATTATGAGGCTTGGGAGGAATAATGGATTATGCATTGATTGGGGAAAAACTAGGACATAGTTACTCACCTTTAATTCATAGAAAATTTTTTGAAATAGAAAATTTTAATTTTGGATATAATCTTTTAGAAATTCAAAAAAATAAACTAGAAGAGTTTGTGAACAAAGTAAAAAATGGATATTTAAAAGGCTTTAATGTGACAATACCCTATAAACAAGATATTATGGATTTTTTAGATTTTATTGATGAAAAAGCTTCTAATATAGGGGCTGTAAATACAGTAGTAAATAAAAATGGAAAACTTTATGGGTATAATACAGATTATTATGGGTATTTGTTAACTGTGTTAAAATTGGGAGCTAAGGTAGAAGGTGAAACTTGTGTAATTCTTGGTAATGGCGGTTCTGCAAAAGCCGTCATAGAAGCTTTAAAAGATTTAAAAGCTAAAGAAATATACTTAGTATCAAGAAATTTAAATAAAGATGTACCACTAGGAGTAAAATCAATAAATTATGATGAGTTAGGTCAATTGAATAAGGGTTATTTGTTAACAAATTGTACACCAGTTGGGATGTTCCCAAATGTTGGAGATTCTCCTGTGAGTAAAGAAATAATTGGTAAATTTGAATTTGCAATAGATTTAATATACAATCCTAAAATGACAAAATTTTTAGAAGAGGCAAAGCAGTTAAATTTGAGAATTGAAAATGGATTATATATGCTTTTTGCTCAAGCTATTAAAGCAGAAGAACTGTGGCAAGAACAAAGTTATGATTTAGGTAAGTTAAACATAATTTTTGAAGAGTTAGTAAGTAAAGTGTATGGGGGAATAAAATGAAAATTTTAGTAATAAATGGTCCTAATATAAATATGTTAGGGGTTAGGGAGCCTGAAATATATGGGAATTTAACATATGAAAAGATGTGTGATGAAATAAACGAATATGGAAAAAACATTGATGTTGATTTAGAATTTTATCAAAGTAATATTGAAGGTGAAATTATAAATAAAATTCAAGAAGCTTTTTCTAGTAAGGTAAAAGGAATAGTAATTAATCCCGGAGCTTACACACATTATTCAATAGCAATAATGGATGCTTTAAAATCTATTGATATCCCTGCTATTGAAGTTCATATTAGTAATATTCATAAAAGAGAAGAGTTTAGACATATTTCTTATCCTGCAAAGGCGTGTATTGGACAAATTTGTGGTTTAGGGGTAGAAGGGTATAAATTGGCAATAAATTATTTGAGTAAAATTTAGAACCTGTAATCTTTTTTGTGTAAATAGAAATTCTTCTAAATTTTTTAGTTTTATATTTCAACACAGTTAAAATATATTTTTAAAATGAATATGGAGTTGTCCTAGAGTTATGATCCAATCTTATACAGGAATTATCTATTTCTTTTGTTACTAAAAACAGTATTTTCATTAGACTTCAGTCTATTGGAAATACTGTTTTTTTAATTATATATATTGTATAGATTATCTGGAGTATATTTTAATATACTTAATTCGTTTAAAAGCGTTATGAAGGTTATCAGTTTGTTAAAAAAATTAATAAGTGCTTCTTGTAATTTCTTTTCATAAAAAAATCCCTTCTAAATTGACAATTTATTTTACCAACTTAGAAAGGATTATTCTTTTTATTTTTTAAATACAAAAAGTTTATTAAAAATTTGTCCATAATTCTTTTAAAGCTTAATTTGGAAATCCTTTAACTAATGAAACTAATTCATAACGAACATGATTTTTTACATTTACAAAATTCAATTTATTCTTTAAAGTATCAAATCCATTTTCTTCAAGAACTCTTCCAACACTTTCTTTTAAATATTCCATAGAAACATTGTCAACACCTTTAAAATTAATGACAATTCTATTTCCTCTTTCGATACTTTCACTAATAGTTTCATATAAAAACCCTGGGTCACGTCCAATATAATCTTCCATATAAACAACCATAAACATCAACCCCCTGTATAATAATCTTTTGAATTAAAAATCCAACTATAAATAAAAATCTATATACATATTATACACCAAAAAAAATTAGAAACAACTTTAATTATTTTCAATTGGATTTTGTCTTTCCTCTGGTTTTATAAGAGAAAAATCAACATGGCAATATCCTGATGGATTCTTTTGTAAATATTCTTGATGATATTCTTCTGCATCATAAAATATATCTAAAATATCTACTTCTGTAACAATTTTTTCTTCATATTTTTTTTGAACTTCTTTAATTATTTCTTTAATTTCTTCTAATCTATCATTTGTATTACAATAAATTCCTGTTCTATATTGTGGTCCTTCATCTCCACCTTGTCTATTTAAACTTGTGGGATCTATAATTCTAAAAAAATGCTCTAGTATTTTTTCTAATGAGATTTCATTTTCATCAAATATTACATCACAAACTTCTGCATGTCCTGTATCACCTTCACAAACTTCTTTGTATGTGGGATTTTCTTTTTCTCCTTGTGCGTAACCAACTCTAGTTCCAATAACACCTTTAACTCTTTTAAAATATGCCTCTACTCCCCAAAAACAACCGCCAGCTAAAACAATACTATCCATAAATGTTCCTCCTGTTATAATTTTAGTATGTTACAAACCCCTAACACCTTTATTTTACTTACATAAAAAACTACGTTTATGTAATCCCCCACCTTCGGTGGGGAAAGAGAGGAGGAGTCAGGGCAGAGCCCGAGCCAATGTCATCAACTTAGTGAATCTAAATAACCCCCTCTAAATCTCCCCCTGATAAGGGAAGACTTGGAGCTTTAAGTTTTTTAATTTTCATTACAGCTATAATTTGAGCAAATTATACTGCAAATTTTCTTAAGTTGACGGCATTGGAGCCCGAACCCACGACAAGGAAGTATCCTTGCTAATCCTCTAAAACCAATGCCAATTATTTGTAATTATATACAAATAATTTTTTACTCTTACAACACTATAATTCCTACCAATTTGATTATATACAATTAAGCTAAATATTTCAATTTAATATTTAAAAATTGATAAAAACAAAAAACAGCTATCAAGCTGCTAAATAAATGGTGCCTAGGAAAGGATTCGAACCTTCGACCGTTC
>JAFGUR010000025.1 GCA_016938425.1 Fusobacteriaceae bacterium | reverse complement strand
CCATTTTATTTTTTTAAATTAAAAGTAAAGAAAAAACTTTGAAAAAGTATAAAAATACATAAAATAAGTTAAATATAAATTTAATAATAATAATAAAAAATATGGACTATTTTAAAGAAAGTTTGAAGTTACATGAGAAAATAAAATGAAAAATAGATTTTAGATCAAAGATACCATTAAATACAAAAGAAGACCTATCACTTGCTTACACTCCTTGAGTTGCTGAGCCATGTTTAGAGATTGCAAGAGATCCTGAAAATGCATATAAATATACTATTAAAGCAAATACTGTTGCTGTTATTTCTGACTGAAGTGCTGTTTTATGACTTTGAAATATTTGAGGTCTAGCATGACTTCCTGTTATGGAATGAAAATGTGTATTATTTAAAGAATTTGCATGAGTAAATGCATTTCCAATAGTACTTAATACTCAAGATACTGAAGAAATTATAAAAACTATTAAACATATTTCCCCTACTGTTTGATGAATAAACCTAGAAGATATTTCTGCTCCTAGATGTTTTGAAATAGAAGAAAGACTTAAAGCAGAACTTAATATTCCAGTTTTTCATGACGATCAACATTGAACAGCAATTGTTTGTTTAGCTTGACTTATTAATTCCCTAAAAATTACCTGAAAGAAAAAAGAAGAAATAAAAGTTGTAGTTAACTGAGTATGAGCTGCTTGAGTTGCAATAGTTAAACTACTTCATTTATATTGAGTAAGAGACATAGTAATGGTAGATTCTGTTTGAACAATACACAAGTGAAGAAATGATTTAAATCCTACAAAACAAATGCTTACAAATATTACAAATACAGCTTGTTTACTTGATCCAAGTTCAAGTGAATGTATTATTTGATGACTTGATGCAGCTGTTAAAAATAGAGATGTATTTATCTGAGTTTCAGCACCATGAGTTTTGACTCAGGAAATGGTAAAAACAATGAATAAAGATTCTATTATATTTGCAATGGCAAATCCTACTCCAGAAATAATGCCTGATTTAGCAAAAAAAGCATGAGCAAAAATTATAGCTACATGAAGATCTGATTTTCCAAATCAATTAAATAATGTACTTGTATTCCCTGGAATATTTAAGTGAGCATTAGAAAATAGAGTGATAAAAATAACAGAAGAACATAAATTACAAGCAGCTCAAGCATTAGCAGATTATGTAAAAAATCCAACTGTTGATGAAATTATTCCTAGTCCCCTTGATAAAAATGTAGCAAATATAATTGCAAATGT
>JAFGUR010000250.1 GCA_016938425.1 Fusobacteriaceae bacterium | reverse complement strand
CTTCACCTAAACAGTGATTTATTTTGTGTGCACCTGTATGATTTAAATCCTCTCTTTTAAAATAGATTTCAGCTCCATATTTTTTTGATAAATTAAGAGCATGGAATATAGGAGATGGTCTTCCAACATAATATTTATATAAATCATTTAATTCTTTTAAGAAGGATTCATCATTTATTGCCTTTTGGTATTCAGTAGAAATTTCTTTCATAATTTTTTCTAAATCAGGAGGAATGAAACTTCCACCATATTCTCCAAAATAGCCATTTTCATTTGGTAATTCTGAGTTAAATCTTTTTTTAATGTTCTCCATGTGTGTCTCTCTAAAAATCAAGATATTATTATATGATATTAGAGAGGTTTATGTAAAGGGTTTTTAGATATTGGAGGGGGATTGTTTATGTTTTTGGTGGTGAGTTGATGCCTCACCAGTACGGTGTTTTGTTTTTATGTGGAGCTTCAAAGTTACTGTCTTTAAAGTCAAGTAACTTTTTCATAATTTTCATCATTTAAATTTTCCTCAAACATTTTCTCATTATAAGCTATCATAATAGTATTCATTGCAACTAACAATTTCCTCATTACAGCAGTTAAAGCAAGTTTTTTAGGTTTTCCTTTTGAAAGTAACCTTTCATAAAATTCCTTTAATATATCATTATGCCTTATTGCAACCAATGCAGACATATAAAGAGTTGGCTTCACTCTAACTCTTCCTTTTTTTATGTGTCTTTTCTTTCTTGATTTACCACTATCATTTGCATGAGGAGCAAGTCCAACTAAGGAAACTATTTTTTTATTTTCAACATGCCCCAATTCTGGAATAATTGATAATGCTGTATTAGCAGTTACTTCCCCAACACCTTTTATTTTCATTAAAGCTTCTTTTTTAGTAGATAATACATCATCTTTTAAAGCTAGTTTTTTTATTTTATCTTCAATACTTAGAATCTCTTTTTCTAAATATTTCTTTATCTTTTCATGACTTTTAGCAATATCTTTTAGATTATTTCTGATTGCAGTTTTTTGTTTTGAAGCTTCTTTAAACTTTGCCTTAACAAGATCATTTCTTCTGATTACATAAGCTTTTAATTCTTTTT
>JAFGUR010000249.1 GCA_016938425.1 Fusobacteriaceae bacterium | reverse complement strand
TTGGAAGAATTTGCACAAGAGACTTTTTCCAAGGATGAAATAGCTTTTTTAGTTATTCATTTTAAAGCTAGTATTGATAGAAATAAATATAAACTTAAGAATATAAAAAGAGTATTAATTGTGTGTGGTATGGGATATGGAACGTCCAAGTTATTGGCACAGCAGTTAAAAGACATTTATGATGTTACAATAATAGATATAATTCCAGGTCATTTACTAAAAAAAACAATGGAAAAAAATATTAAAATAGATATGATAATATCCACTACAGACATTAATGGAGAAGCTTTTTTTAATGAAACACCGATAATTAAAGTTAATCCTATTATTGGTAGAGAAGATATCCATAAACTTGACAAATATAATTTTCCAAGATACCGTAAAAAAATTCTACTGTCTAATATATTGGAAATTATAGAGAATAATACAGAGATATTAAATAAAGATAATTTAATTGTCGAATTTTCCGAATTGCTAGAAGACAGGTTAATAAATGATTTGTGTGATAACGAATTAACTTTGGTAGATACTTTACTACAAAATAATATTGTTTTAAACATAGAGGCTAAAGATGTATACGAGGCAATAGAAGCTGCAGGAAATATACTTGTCGAAAACGAATATGTTAACGATGAATATGTTCAAGATATGGTAAATAGTGTAAAAGAACTAGGATCCTATATAGTAATATCTCCCGGAATAGCTATACCACATTATAAATGGGGAAATAACGTAATAAAAACAGGAATGAGTTTGATAACTTTAAGTAAACCTGTTTCTTTTCCAAACGGGAAAGAAGTAGAAATTATATTGGCCTTTGCCTCCTTAGATGGAAAAGAGCATTTAAATTCATTGGTTGATTTAATGAATATAATTAATCAAAAAAATTTTAAAGAAGAAGTAAAAAAAGCTCACCATTCAAAAGAAGTAATAAAAATTATAAAAGAATATTGTTTGAATAAGAATCAATAGATAAAGCCGAAGTTGAAAGACTTCGGTATTATTTATTTTTGAAAAAAATGATAAGTTATATCGAAAAAATATTCATTAACTTGATTTATTCATTTCTAAAAGAATACTTAAAAACCGTGCTTGTGCAGCACACTGCACCAACCTTACGTTGGATTGAAATAAAAAAATCGATTTATAAAAGTTACTAATTAGAGGCTACTGAATTGGAAGCAGTTTTGAAAACCTTGGGCGTCTGCCCAAACCCGACCAGCAATGGTTGCTGGACACCTTATAATTCAGCATAAATATTTTTGTAATATAATTTACAAGGTATTTCCTAAAGGATAAGCTCCATATAGTCGCAAAAAACGTCACGTTTACGAGGTTTTTTGAAAGAAATTCTAGAGTAATCTTAAGTCCAAGGTTTGAATGTTTAATTTTTAAGATTTTTACAAAAAAACGTGCATTTTTTTCTTAAAAATATATTTGTACTATTTTAAAATCAATGGTTTATATTTTTCAGTAAGCCCTAATTAATAAGAGGTGATTTTTTCAAAAAAAAAATGAAAAAATTAGAATGTTTAAAATAAATTTGAAATAAAGTAGAATTATAACAAGTTAAGGAAACAGTAAAATGTGAAATAGGAGTGAGAATACATATGCTTAGATTGAGAAAAGAATTGGAAAATAATATACAAGTGGTAGAAAGTGTAGAGAGCTGGGAAAAGGCGATAGAGTTGGCATCTAAACCTTTGTTGGAGAAAAATAAAATAGAAGAAAGATATATAGAATCTATGATAAATAATATAAATAAATTGGGACCGTATGTTGTATTAATGCCGAGAATAGCAATGCCTCATTCTAGACCTGAGAGTGGTGTTATAGAAAGTTGTATGTCTTTGTTAAAAATAAATAGCGGTGTGGCATTTTCATCGGATAAAACCAAAGAAAAAATTAACATAGTTTTTATTTTGGGAGCAAAAGATAATAGTTCACACATCGAACTTATAACACAGCTAACAGAATTATTGGAAGATGAGAAAAAAATAGAGAAAATTATAATGGCAGAAGACGAGAGCAAAATATTGAATTTATTAAATTAGAAAGTTTATATACATTAATAAAAATAATGATAAGTTTGTTTTTAAAGGCTTAAAAGGAGATCTTGTCGGAGTTTGGGATAAACTAAAAAAATAAAGATATTGGGAGGAATTATTATGAAAATTTTAGTAATGTGTGGAAATGGTTTGGGAAGTAGCTTTATGATGGAATTAAACGTAAAAAAGGTTTTAAAAAAATTAGGAATAAATGCAGTAGTTGAACATACGGATTTAGCCAGTGCAAAAACGATAGAGGCTGATGTTTATGTGGGAGCAAAAGACTTAATGTGTAATTTTAAGAAAGATAATATTAAGAGAATTGAGTTAGAGAATATTATGGATTTGAATGAAATTGAAAGACAATTGGTAGCTTATCTTTAAATTTGGAAGTAAAAATAAATTATGTCAACATCAAAATATATATACATCAACAGAAATAAAATGAAATTAACTTTTTTTGTTTTAAATAAATGGCGAATATAGGTTTTGCCATATTTTGGAGATTAATCTCGATTAGCATCTTTTTCTACACTGCAGGTGGGAAAAGTATATAAAAATATAGGATTTTATAGTTAGTAGAATTAAGTCGTTGCAGTTTTGCAATGAGTTATAACAAAAAAATAAAATAAAAAGGAGAGAGATAAATGACATTTTTAAATGTAATTATGAAAGATATTTTGGGAACACCTGCTATTTTAATTGGACTTTTTGCTTTTATTGGATTAGCTGTACAAAAAAAAGAAAATAGTGAAATCATATCGGGAACTTTGAAAACAATAATGGGATTTGTTATATTGGGAGCTGGAGCTGGAGTTATAGTAGGTTCTTTGGGCGTTTTCGGTCAAATGTTTGATCACGCATTTGGAATAAAAGGTATTATACCTAATAATGAATCTGTTGTTGCTTTGGCGCAAAAAACTTTAGGGAAAGAAACAGCACTTATTATGGTTTTGGGAATGGTATTTAATATCTTAATTGCAAAATTTACCAAATTTAAGTTTATATTTTTGACAGGACATCACACTTTGTTTATGGCTTGTTTAATTTCAGCAATTTTGTCGGTAACAGGAATTTCTGGTATGGGGCTTATTGTAGGGGGAGGAATACTTTTAGGAACATTAATGGTTTTATCTCCTGCAATGTTACAAAAATATACTAAAGAAATTACAGGAACAGATGATTTGGCATTGGGACATTTTGGGTCTGTAGGATATTTTGTATCGGCTTTGATTGGAAAAGCTTTTGGAAATAAATCGTCTTCTACCGAATCAATAAATGTACCTAAAAATCTTTCGTTTTTAAGAGATACATCGGTATCAATTTCATTAACAATGTCCATACTTTTCTTTGTAGTTTCTATATTTGCGGGAAAAGAGTTTGTTGAGACAACTATTTCTAACGGATCAAATTTTATAGTTTTTTCTTTCTTAAAAGCAATTGAATTTGCTGCGGGAGTATATATAGTTCTGGCAGGAGTAAGAATGTTGATAGCTGAAATTGTACCTGCGTTTCAAGGGATAGCAGAAAAAGTTGTTCCAAATGCAAAACCTGCATTGGATTGTCCTTCAGTGTTCCCATTTGCTCCTAATGCAACAATTATAGGGTTTCTTTGTAGCTTTGCTGCAGGGATAATCTCATTATTCCTTTTACCAATATTTCATTTGAGTGTAATAGTTCCAGGATTAATACCTCATTTCTTTTGCGGAGCAACTGCAGGAGTTTACGGGAATATAACAGGTGGGAAAAGAGGAGCAATATTAGGGTCTTTTGTCCATGGGTTATTAATAAGTTTTTTACCAGCACTAGTACTTCCATTATTGGGAAAATTAGGATTTGAAGGAACTACTTTTGGAGATGCTGATTTTGCAACTGTAGGACTTCTTTTAGGAAATGTAGGGAAACAAAATCCTATGCTTATTTATGTAGTTATAGCAATACTATTTTCAATTCCTTTTATTTTTACAATGATAAAAAAAGATGTTAAAAAGGTAGAAGCAGAATAAAATTAAGATAAATTTGGCGGAAATGTTTCCGCCATTATGTAAAGCTCTTAATAAACCTAAAATAAAAATTAAGGAGAATGAATTTAATGAAAATATTTATAGATACAGCAAATATTGAAGAAATAAAAGATGCGGCATCAACTGGTGCAATATGTGGAGTTACAACAAACCCCTCTCTTATTGCTAGAGAAGGAAAAGTTTTTGAAGAAGTAATAGCGGAAATTTGTACGATTGTAGACGGTCCTATAAGTGCTGAAGTTATTTCTTTGGAAGCTGAAGGAATGTTAAAAGAAGCAAAAGAACTTGTAAAAATTCATAAAAATATAGTTATCAAACTTCCAATGACTAAAGAAGGGCTTAAAGCTTGTAGTACCCTTACTAAAATGGGAATAAAAACTAATGTAACTTTAATTTTTTCTTCTAGTCAAGCTTTATTGGCGGCAAGAGCGGGAGCGTCATATGTAAGTCCATTCTTGGGAAGACTCGACGATATGGGAATTGATGGGGCATCTTTAGTGTCGGAAATAGCGACAATATTCAATATTCATGGAATAAAAACAGAAATTATCGCTGCAAGTATCAGAAATCCATTGCATGCAAAAGAAGCAGCTTTGGCAGGAGCTCATATTGGAACTATACCATACGGAGCATTCTGTAAAATGTTTGAACATCCTTTAACCGATAAAGGAATAGAGATGTTCCTAAAGGATTGGAACAAGAGTAAATAGAGATGGCTGAAAAAGAAATATCTTGATTTTAAAAATATCCCAAATTATTAGATAATCTTACTCTAGATAGTTGCAAAACTAAAAAATATGTGTACAAATTTAAAAATAATACAAATAATGTTTTTATTGTTTTTAATGAGACTTAGACTTTTAAGTCTTTAGTCGAATTATGGAGTGGCAAGGATACTTCCTTGCGGTTGGTTCAGGCTCTGTTCCGACTATCCTCTCTTTCCCCACCGAAGGTGGGGAAGTTTTGCAACAAACTATAATCTTACTCCGAAAGGAGTTAGATTATCACTTTAGTACTCAAAATAAGCTAAGCTTTTTAATTATCTATCAAAAAACTTTTTACACATGCAAAATATTCTCTGACCATATAATTGATTTTTAGAAAATTACTAGTTTTAGCAGAAATACTTTCTGAATGTAAATCTAATTTTTTAGATAAATAATTGGAGCGAAAAGAATGATAATCATTTGTAATAATCCCAATTTTATCAGTAGAAAAATTGTTTTTTTTAATAATTTTTTTTGAAAAAACGATGTTTTCTTTGGTAGAAGTTGATTTATCCTCTAAAAAAAGAATATTTTCAGGAATCCCTTTTGAAATCAGATAATTTTTCATAGCTTGGGCTTCGCTTAAAAATTCATCATGTCCTTGACCACCTGAGAGAATAATAGGGGTAGAAGGATTTTTTTTATGATATTCTAAAGCTGTTTCTAGTCTTCTTGTAAGAACATAAGAAAGTTTATCTCCCTCTTGTAAACCACTTCCAAGAACTATAACAGTATCATATGAGCTATTAATATTTTTGTAGTTAACTCCTAAATTTATTATAACCATCATAAGAATAAAGGAAATGGTGAAAACAGAAAAAAGTGTGTAGTAACAATAATAAAAATATTTATTTAAATTTTTCAAATAAATAATTCCTAAGAGTCCAATAGAAAAAATCATAA
>JAFGUR010000024.1 GCA_016938425.1 Fusobacteriaceae bacterium | reverse complement strand
GAGACTACTGGTTATAAAAAAAATAATGAAACTTTCTTTTTATTTTTCTATTCATTTTATAATTTTTTAAATGTAAGTATGTATTTTTTTTCACAATAATAAGTAAGCAAATCTTTATAATAGATATTCTATTTATATTTCAAAATAAAAAAGTAACTCTATAAATTAAGAGTTACTCCTTTATTTTCTCATTTTAACGATAAAAAATTATAAACTTAATAAAATTATAACTAATTCGATTTTATTTCTGTCCATAAATTAGTTTGAGGCTCCAATGCATCTCCTAAATCTTTAATTAGCGTTGTATTTTTCATATCATCTAAAGTATAAGGTGCTTTTGTTTTTCTCAACTTTTCTGCCCCTTTATTAATCGAAGGGATAGAGAAGAAATCAACTATTTTTACATATACATCTGGTCTATGTACATAATTTATAAATTTTAAAGCATTTTCATAATTTTTTGCGTCCTTAGGAATTACCATACTATCAATATACATAGTAGCTCCCTTTTCTGGAATAAAGAAATCCATATTTTTTCTTTGTTCTTCTGTTATTTGAGAAGAAATATTTTCAAAATAGCCTTGAACTACATAAAATTCTTCATTTGCAAACCCTTTTCCAAAACTATCAGAATCAAATTTTAATATATTTGATTTCCATTTCATAACAGTTTCTTTTGCTTTAGCTAAGTCTGCAGGGTTTGAACTTTTAGGATCTAACCCATTATAAACTAGTGCAGAGGTTAAAACTTGTCTAGCATCATCTAACAAAGTACTTTTTCCTTTAAGAGAAGAATCCTCAAATATTTTATAAGATTTTTCATAGTTTGAAACTTTAGATTTATTTACAGCAATTCCAACAGCTCCTATAGCATAGGGAACAACATAATCCATGTTAGGATCAAAATCAAGTTTTTTTACCATATCTGTATCTAGTTCTGATATATTAGAGATTTTTGTCTTATCTATTTTTTGTAACATACCTTGTTTTATCATAATTTCTTGATAATCTGCTGAAGGAAATATAATATCATAACCTGTTCCACCTTGCGAAATTTTTGCATACATTTCTTCATTTGAAGAGTATAAATCTAAAGTTACTTTTATCCCTGTTTCTTGTTCAAATCCTTTTATTACTTCCTCTGGTAAATAATCAGACCAATTAAATAAATATAATTCTTTAGAATCAGCTTGATTTGAATCTGTTTTACCACAAGATACAAAAGTTAAAACTAAAACTAATAATGCTAAAATTTTTTTCATATAATTCCTCCTAAACTGTTATATATTTTTGAATTTTTTTAGTTGATATAGTTAACAATACTGTCCCTGCAATTAAAATAACTGATAAAGCATTAATTACAGGAGATACTCCAAATTTAAGCATAGAGTATACATGTAATGGTAATGTTGATGACCCTGGTCCTGTAACGAAAAATGTTATAACAAAATCATCTAAAGATAATGTCATTGACATTAAAAATCCTGATATTATTGCTGGATATAATGAAGGAACTATAACTTTCCATAAAGTTTGTTTCTCATTTGCACCCAAATCATAAGCTGCTTCTACAATTGAATAATCAAATTCTGCTAATCTAGACAACACAATAAATAATACAAAAGGTATATTAAATGTAGTATGTGCAATAAAAATTGTTGCTAGCCCTAGAGGAAATTTAATTTGTGTAAACATTATAAGTAGTGAAGCTCCCATTATTATATCAGGTATAATTAAAGGTAAGTATGATATAATTTCTAAATATTTTTTATGTTTAAAATTATACCAATGTAAAGATATTGCTCCAAAAGTTCCTATAATTGTTGACATAGTTGCAGATAATAATCCTATAAGAAGACTGTATCCAAAAGAATCCCATAATCTACTTGAATCTGTGAAAAGTTTTATATACCATTCAAAACTAAATCCATTCCAGTTAGCGCTTTTTCCACTATTAAAAGAATAAATTATTAAAACAACTAAAGGAATATAAAAAAATAACATTGTTATAAAAAACACAGTAAAAGTAAATCTATTGTCTTTTTTAGTCATTTTTTACCCCTCCCTCACTTTTTTTATTACTTATGACTATAAAAATAATTGTTATTAGCATAAGTATTGTTGAAATTGCAGAAGCCTTCGGCCAGTTTCTTGCAACAGTTAATTCATTTGCAATAATATTACCCATCATATAAGAGTTTTTATCTCCTACAAGCTGTGGAATTGCATAAGAACCTAAAGAAGGAATAAATGTAAACACTAGTGCTGTAATGATTCCAGGTTTTATCCCTGGTATAAAAATTTTCATAAAAGCTTGAAACTTTGTAGCACCCAAGTCTCTAGCAGCCTCTATTAAAGAAAAATCAAATTTTTCAACTGTCGAATATAAAGGTAATATTGCATAAGCTAAATAACAATAAACAGTAATAAAAATAATCGCATATTTATTGTACATAAAATTATATGGAGCTCCTCCAAAAATAATTTTAAATATAGGAGAAATATTTCCTAATTCTATTAACATTTTATTTAAAAATCCATTTTTACCAAGTATACTAATCCATGCATATACTCTTATTAAAAAGTTTGTCCAAAATGGAATTATTACTAAAAATAAAAGCAAACTTTTATTTTTTGATCTTGCTATAAATAATGCTACTGGAATAGCAAGTAAAACTATTATAATTGTTGAAACTACTGAGATTTCAACTGTGTTAATAATTACTTTTATAAAGTTTGGATTATTTAAACTAGTATACGCCTCCACAGAAAATTTTGGCACAAGTCTACCAAAAACATCTTTTTTCATAAAGCTAATTACTGTAACAATTAATGACGGAATAACGAAAAATAAACTTAACCAAATTGTCATCGGTAAAGAATATTTAATCCCTGTATATTTGTTATTCACTTATACCACCTCAACTAAATATCCATCAGTACAATCCCAACTTAAATAAACTTCGTCTTTCCAGTGAATTGCTGATGAATCTTCTACAAAGAAATTGTGGTGTTGTTTAAAAGCTTGAAATAATTTTTCCTTATGACCATTTATCTCAAGGAAAAATTTACTTTGAAATCCAGAATATATTACTTCTTCTACCTTCCCTTTTATAACATTGTCATTATCATCAACAAATGTTGGAGGATTTTTTGATACAATAATTTTTTCAGGTCTAACTGTTATTTTAACTTTATTACCAATCTCTACTTTTTTATCTAATTCAAACTTAATATCTCCAAAAAAATCAGACTGGGCTATTCCGTAATTTTCTTTAATTTCTACAACTTTTCCTTCTAAAAAGTTAGTTTCCCCAATAAAATCAGCAACAAATTCATTTACAGGTTTTTCATAAATTTCAGTAGGAGTCCCAACTTGTAAAACTTCACCTTTATTCATGACTGCTATTCTATCTGAAACAGAAAGTGCCTCTGCCTGATCATGAGTAACAAAAATAAAAGTAATTCCTACTTTATCATGAATATTATCAAGTTCTATAAGCATATGTTGTCTTAATTTTGCGTCAAGAGCTGATAATGGTTCATCTAAAAGCAATACACTTGGTTGATTAACAAGGGCTCTAGCAATTGCAATTCTTTGTTTTTGTCCTCCAGATAATTGATGTGGAAATTTATTTATATGTTCAGAAAGTTTTACCAATTCTAAATATTTTTTTACTTCTATATCAATTTCTTCTTTTGATAATTTTTTTAGCCTTAATGGAAATGCAATATTTTCATAGACATTTAAATGTGGAAAAAGTGCATATGTTTGAAATATTGTATTAACATTTCTTTTATTTGGTGCAAGTTTAGTAATATCTTCATTTCCTAAATAAATTGCACCTTGATCTGGTTCCAAAAATCCAGCAATCATTTTTAAAATAGTTGTTTTCCCACATCCTGACGGTCCCAATAATGAGAAAAATTCTCCTTGTTTTATTTCTAAATCAATATTTTTTAAAATTTGAACATCTCCAAAGTTTTTCTGAACACCTTCAATTTTAATGTTACTTCCTTTCATCAAATACCTCCTTTATTTAGGGTAAATTCCCAAATCTATATCAAAAAATATGGCTAATTTTATTAAAATAGCAATTAATTATACTTATGCATTTAGCAAATGTCAACAAAAAATTTAGTAAAACTAAACTTTTTTTTGCCGATAATAAATAGGTTAGAACCATTTATTTTTCAAGTAGTTGGGAATAAAGGTTTCAATATAAAACTTGTTATTTTTTATAAATAATGTTAAAATATTTACACAATTTTGAAAGGTGGTTAACAATGGATTTAGAAAAATTAGAAAGAAGATTAAATGCAATTAATGAGAAGTTTATAGAATTAGGTTTTGATTTTAAAGAAGACCTTAATGAATTAATTAATGAAAGGCCTGATATTGCTACTCTTATTTTAGAAACAAAATTAAAGAAAATTGAATACTTTTATAATGAAGAACAGCATCTTATAGGATTTTTATTAGGACATCTTCATATTACTTTTATCCTTGAATATGGTGAAGATGATGATGGAGAATATTTTGATATTGCTGAATGTAGAGTTTTAGATATAAATAGTGGAGACGAAGACTAATTTATTGGAGTGATATAATGCTTAAAAAATTCTTGATATTAATTATTTTTTCTTTCAATATTTTTTGTGAAGAAAAATTTCCTATTGTTCAAAAAATTGAAGGTGTCAATCCTTGGTGGACACTTAAACATAATGAAATTAATGGTGTTATAGAAGGAATTGTCACAATTGATAAAACAGAAAGAAACTACGAAAAAAAGGCTTTAGAAATAGCTAAAAGTCAAATTTTAGATAAAAAAAATAATTTTATTAGCTCGAAAAATGGAAATTTACTAAAAAGTAATGATGTTACTTTTTATGAAGTAGATTCCTACGAAGATTCAAAAAAATTCTATTTATGGATTGTTTCTTTTAACAATAAAGAATCTATAAATGATTTTAAAGAATTTTTATTTTTAAAAAATAAAGAAACTTTTAGTAAAAAAATATTATCAGAAGATTCAAAAAAAATAACAATAGTAGAAAAAAAAGATTCCAAAATAACTGTAAATGGTGGTAAAAATCAAAATATTAATGAAAAAGAGATTTTGGAAATTTACAGATTTTCAGACCCTTTTATAAATTCTTTCACTAAAGAACCTAATGAAATTAAAAAAATGAAAGTTGGTGAGGTCATTGCAGAAGAAGTATTTAATGAAACAACTTTTGCTTCTGGTGATATAAGGACTACTTTTTTGATTAAAGAAGGGGATACTGTCGAGCCTACAGGTTTATTTTACGCAAACTCTGAAACTGTTAATAAAAATTTGAAAAAAATTTATATTGTTGATTACATCCCACAAATTAAGGATATTGAGAAGTCTGAAATTTTAAAGCCAAAACAATATTTATTAAGTTTATCATCTGATTTTGATAGAAGTAATTTATTTGTAGCTAAAACAGGAGTATTTCAATTTGTTGAAGCCACTTTTGGTGCTAATTTAGACAAAGATACTCCTACATATGGAATTATAAAAGTTGCCTTTCCTATAGATGAAAAACCTCTTTATTTAGGATTAGCTTACAAAAAAGATTTTTCTAACGGGAACAGCTATATTATAGGTTTAGCTCAAGGAAATTTTTACTCTAACATGCTTTTAACATCTTTATCCATAAGTTCTCCTATTGAATTGGATAATTCTGAAATTTTTGGTGCTTCTATTCAAATTTTGCCTTTTGATAAAATAATTTTAGGATTAGAATTTGAAAAAGAACTTGATTATAACAATGACAAATTATCACCAAAAATTAGTTTTAAAGTATTAGATGATACATGGGCAGGATTTGGAGTTATAATTAACAATAATGAGTATAAATATTTTATTGATTTAAATAGAATTTCGATTTTTTAGAGGGAGAATTATGATGAAGATAGTCTTTTTAGACAGTTTAAGTTTAGGAAATAAAGATTTAAGTAGATTTGAAAAATTTGGAGATTTTATCGAGTATAGAACAACTTCAAAGGAACAATTGGTAGAAAGAATCTTTGATGCAGATATTATTATTACAAACAAAGTTTACTTGGGTAAAGAAGAGCTTAGTCTTGCTAAAAATTTAAAGTTAATATGTATTTCTGCAACAGGAATTAATAATGTAGATATTAATATTGCTAAAAAAATGAATATTAAGGTTATTAATGTTAAAGATTATTCAACGGAAAGTGTAGCACAAATGGCTATAACTTATATGTTAAATTTAAGTTCATCTTTAATTGACTATAATAATTTGAGTAAAACAGGTGAATGGGCTAATTCTCCAATTTTTACAAAGCTTTCTTTTCCTTTTTCTAATTTGAAAGGTAAAAAATTGGGTATTATTGGTTATGGAGCTATTGGTAAAAGAGTTGAACAATTAGCAAGAGTTTTTGGAATGGATATTCTTATTTCAGAAAGACCTGGAAATCAATTAAAAAGATTTGATAGAATTTCTTTTGAAGAAGTTTTAGAAAAATCTGATTTCATTACTATCCACACTCCTCTAGATGCAAATACTAAAAACTTATTTAATATAGATACCTTTAGAAAAATGAAATCTTCTGCATTTTTAATAAATACTGCTAGAGGTCCTATAATCAATGAAGAGGATTTTTACATTGCATTGAAAAATAACATTATTGCAGGAGGAGCTATTGATGTTATGACTGTTGAGCCACCACAGAAAGACAATCCCTTATTTACTTTAAATAATTTAATTATCACTCCTCATATTGCATGGGCTTCAGATGAAAGTATAAGCAATTTATTAGAAGGGGTTGAAAAAAATATCACTGATTTTTTTAATGGTGAGTTAGAGAGTTTATAATCAAGACTAGTTTATTAACTTTATATACATAACATAATTAAAATTAAATATCTCTTAGAATATATAAAAGGACATGTAATGCTTATTCAACATTAGTATGTCCTTTTGTTTCAAATAAAATATAAGCTTTTAGTTACAAATTTTTAACGTTTAAATCCATTTTTGGAAATGGAATCTCAATTTTATTCTTGTCAAATTCTACTTTTGCTTGTTCTGTTATATCAAATTTTAAGTCTAAATAATTTTCATTTAAAGTATGAACTCTTAAAATAAAGTTTAAAGAAGAACTCCCCAAATTATCTAACCTAATAACAGGAACAGGATCCTTTAAAACTGATTTATGCTCTGCAACAATTTTTTCTAAAATATTTTTTACCAATTCAATATCAGAATTATATCCAACCCCGAATATTATATCAAGCCTTCTTGTAGGTGTTTTAGTATAATTAATAATACTATTGTTAGAAAGTTGCGCATTAGGAACGATAACTCTTTTATTGTCCACAGTATCTAAAATAGTTTGAAATATTTGAATTTCTTTAACTGTTCCGCTAACAGAACCTGACTCAATAAAATCTCCAACATTAAAGGGTCTAAAAATGATAATAAGTACCCCTCCTGCAAAATTAGAAAGACTGCCTTGTAAAGCTAAACCAATTGCTAAACCTGCTGCACCTAGTATCGCAACAAGAGAACTTGTCTGAACCCCTACAGTAGAAATAGTAATAATTACAAGCATTACATATAGAATTGCTGTTCCAAGTGAATCAAAAAAACTTTTTAATGAAGGATCCATTCCTTGTTTGTCTAATTTTTTAAAGACAATTTTTTTAGAGGTTTTGATAAGATAAGATCCAACAATCCAAATTCCTATAGCCATAAGCCCTTTTAATAGTAATTCAATACCTTTTTCACCTATTTTTTCAAAAATCTCATAAAACATATTATTCTCCTTCTAAAGCTTTATTAAACTCAGTAACAATAGAATCAACTTCTACCAAAAATTCTTCAACATCACCAGAGACAATAACTTCATTCATTACATCTCCTTGAGTTATTTTATTAACAATATCTTGATCTTCAGAGCTTACAACTTCACCAAAAATAGAATGTTTATAATTTAACCATTCTGTAGGGACATGAGTTATAAAAAATTGAGAACCATTAGTATTAGGTCCAGCATTAGCCATAGCTAAAATTCCAGGTTTTGTAAATTCAACACCTTGAATAAATTCATCTCTAAAATTATATCCAGGACCTCCTGCACCAGTTCCAGTAGGGTCTCCTCCTTGAATCATGAAATCTTCAATTACTCTATGAAATTTTATTCCGTTATAATATCCTCTTTTTGCTAAATTTACAAAATTTGTTACAGTAGCTGGAGCTACCTCTGGCATTAATTTTAAATTAATGTCTCCTTTATTAGTTTTAATTGTAACAATTAAATTAAATGTTTTTTCCAATTTTATTCCTCCTAATTTTTATTAAAATCTTTTACTTTGTCATATAAATCTTCTTTTTTGATAAGTCCATATATTTCATAAGGCCACTCACTTTGAATATTATACTTTATTTCTTGGATTTTTTCTTCAAGTTTTATTATTTTCTTATCAATATCATCCAATTTTTTACCATGCTCTGAAAGCTTTTCAAAAACTATCATTTCTTCATCTGCTTGAATACAATCAACAAGTTCTCTTTCTAAATCTCTTTGAATTACCAAAAATTCTTTTTCTTTTGAAAGCAATATATTAAGATTTTTTTCTAATTCTTTAAGTTGAATTTCAAACATAGTTTTTACAGCATTACTTGCAGATTCATTAAAAATTTCTAGTCTTTTTCTTACTCTATCCCATAAAAGTTCTTCATCAAGATTATATTCTTCAATTAATTTGTAAACAATTTCTTCTGTTTTTTCTATTTCTTCTTTAGAAAACTCTTCTGGAAGTTCTAAAGAAAATTCAAAATAAAATTTCTCAAATTTTGGAATAAAATCATTTCTTATAGATCTAACTTTTTCAATATCATTTATTTCATAGGCTTTTTTTTCTTCTTTTAACAAAGTTTCAAGAATATATAAACTCAATTCCTTTCCTAAAAGTAAAATATCCTCATATTGTTCTTTTAATTCCATTTCTACCTCCTAATACTAATACCTGCCAAAGCTCCCATTGAAAAAGCTGCTTGAATATTATAGCCTCCAGTATCTCCGTCAATATCTGTAACTTCACCAACAAAATATAATCCTTTTATTTTCTTGGTTTCCATAGTGTTTTTATTTAGTTCAGATAAATCAATTCCTCCAGAAGTAGCCATCGCTCTTTCATATCCTTCAAGTTTACTGATTTCAAATTCAAATTTAGTTAAATAGTTAATTAAATTTTTTATTTCGCTTTTATTTAATAAATTACACTTTTTATTTTCATCAATTGAACAATATTTCAAAGCAAATTTAATAAATCTTTCAGAAAAATTGGGATTATCAAAGATATTTTTTATCATTTTATTTCCATTATTATTTATAATTTTCCTAATATTTTCACTAAACATCTCATAAGGAATACCACTATAATTTATTATTAGTTTATCACCTTTTTCAAAATATCTTGAATTATCAATAATTGCAGGTCCACTAATATTTTTATGAGTAAATAACAAATCTCCTGTTGCACTTTTAATTTTTTTATTATCTCTCCAAAGTTCTAATAAAATACTTTTAAACGAAACACCTTGTAAATTCGAATAAGGATAGTCTTTTACATAACAAGGTGTTAATGATGGTTTAGTATTTTTTAACTTTAAGCCCATTTTATTAGCAAATTTATATCCATCTCCACTAGACCCAGTAATATTATAAGACAAACCTCCTGTTGCAATAACAAGATTTCTAGAATAGAATTCATTATCTTTAGTTTTAACTTGAAAAATATCGTTAAAATTAACTTCTAAAACTTCCATTTTAGTTTCAATTTGAACGTCTAATTTTTCTAGCTCCTTTTTTAATACACTTAAAACATCTAAAGACTTAAAAGTATTTGGAAAATATTTTCCTTTTTCAGTTGAAACTAAAGGTAAATTTCTTTCTGCAAAAAAATTTATCAGAGCTTGAGGAGGAAATTTATAAAAAGCCTTCTTTAGAAAGCTCCCATTATCTCCATATTTATCAATAAATTCATCTTTAGTTCCTGTGTGTGTTAAATTACACTGCCCTTGTCCAGCAATTAGTAATTTTTTACCCAATTTTTCCATTTTTTCTAAAAGTAAAACTTTATTCCCACTTTGACTTCCATATATACTTGTAAAAATACCAGCAGGTCCTCCGCCAACAACAATAATATCATATATATTTTTATCTTTCATCTTTAGATAATATTCCTTGATCAATTATAAATTCAATATCAATATCAGTATTAAAGTCTAGATTATATATAGGAAAATCAAAAAACCCTTCATCCGTATGAGGTATTTTTAGAATACTTCTATTTTTTACAGACAAAGAATCATAAACAATTAATAATTGAAATGTATTCCCAAAACTATCTTCTACTTCTTTAATTGCAACAGCTCTATTAATATTGATATTTAAACTTTTTTTAACAATAATTTCTGAATTGATTTCAGATAATTCATCACATATTTTACTAAATACAGGGCATAATTTTACCCCAAATAAAGGAGTAAGCCCAGACTTAGGTATAAATTGTAAAACTCCCATTGTAACCTCTCTTCTATTTTGATTCTACAAATTTTACATTTGACTCGACTAAAACTTTTTTTTCTAAAATTGTTACTTTACTATCATACATTACAGGTTGTAAAAATACTTTTTTTGAACTATTTTTTTTAACTTCAATTTTATCCATTTGAATCATTTTTAGTGGTAAATCATATTTTGGCTTATATAAACTAAGTGCATTATAAACACCTAAGTTTTTAATTTTCATATCTTCTACATTTATTTTTAGAATTTGTGTTGTTGGAAGATATTGAAATTTTACTTTCCCCTCTACTGTGCCTTTTTGAGTCTTCCCATTAGTAATAATATCAATTTTAGCATTAAAATTAGAAGTTGGCGCAAGTTTAATTTTAGCATCATATACTTTCCAATTTACATTAACTTTTCCTACTTTTAAATTGATTTTATTTTCACCACTAAAAGACCCCGCAGTTACTAAAAACTTATTTAATACATCTTCTTTAACTTCCATTTGTATATCTTTTGAAAAAACTGAAAAACATAGTATTGCAAATATAAGTATTTTTTTCATCAATCTCCCCTAAATTATTGAAATTTTAAATTTGCTTCTATTTGTAAATAAGTATCAAATATTTTTACATCTTCATCATAAAGTATAGGTTTAATTTTAACAGTTTCGGTATCACTTTTTTTGATAGAAAATTCTTCATCTTCAAATAATTTAGCAGGAATAGTGTAGGTAGGCCTATAAAATCCAGCTAAATTGAAAAAACCTAATCCTCTAAACTTTAAATCTGTAATTTCAATATTTAAATTTTGAGTTTTTTTATCATAGGCAAATTTTGCCTTCCCCTCAACAGTTCCTTCGTTTACGTCATTTCCGTCAGTAACAAGAGTTACTTTAGCTTCAAACTTTGATCCTGATGGTATTAAATCTATTTTTGCTTCACTTAATGTCCATGAATAATTAACTTTAATCAATTTATCAATTTTTCCTGTTCCTTGAAAATCACCTATTTGAGTTAATAAGTTATTTAAAACATTTTCACCTAAAGTTAAATTTACATCTTTAGAAAAAACTGAAATACTTAAAATAATAAATAATATAATTTTTTTCATTTTTATCCCCTCGGTTTTCTTCCATAGTATTGATAATAGTAACATTTAATTCCACCATTGTATAATTTTCTATTTTTAGTTGCTTTTTTTTCAAATTCACTTTCAAAGTCTTCGTAAGAAGTTATTATATAATAAGACCAATTATTAAACCTTTTACAAACGTCCCCTAGCAGTCTATATAATTTTGCAACTTTTTCCTTGTCTTCTAGTCTATCTCCATAAGGAGGATTTGAAATTATTACTCCATAAGGACTTTTTGTATCATTGTGAACTTCTACTAGATGCTTTTGTTCAAATTTGATTAAATCATCAACACCAGCATTTTCTGCATTTTTTTTAGCTATACCAATTACTTCTCCATCAATATCTGATGCAAAAATTTGAATTCCATCATTTGAAAGTTCCTTTGAAAATGCCTCATCCCTAGAATCAAGCCAAACTTTTTCTTTTATAAATGGCCATGACTCAGCAGCAAACTTTCTGTTTACTCCAGGAGCTATATTTTTAGCAATCATAGCAGCTTCAATAGCAAGAGTTCCTGTACCACAAGTAGGATCAATTAAAGGATAGTTTCCCCCTTTCCATCTTGTTAAGTAAACAAGAGCTGCAGCCATAGTTTCTTTTATTGGAGCTTCATTGTTTTTCACTCTATAGCCTCTTTTATGAAGAGGTTCTCCACTTGTATCAATTTGTAGTGTTACTATGTCATTTAAAATTTGTACTTTAATTCTAAACATAGCTCCATTTTCTCTAAAGTGGTCAATCCTATAAATGCTTTTTAGTCTCTCTACTATAGCTTTTTTTATTATAGCTTGAGAATCCGATTTGCTAAAAAGTTTACTTTTCACAGAACTGATCCATGAAACAGGAAAAGCACCATCTTTTGAAATAATTTTTTCCCAAGGTATTTTTTTAGTCCCTTGAAATAGTTCTTCAAAACTAGTGGCCTTAAACTCTCCCATCTTTATGTAAAGTCTATCAGCACACCTTAACCAAATATTGGCTTTAGCAACATCATTTATTGTTCCATCAAACTCAACTTTTCCGTTTAAAGTTTTTACATTTTCATATCCTAATGTTTTTATTTCATCACTAACGATACTTTCAAGCCCCATTGTAGCACTAGCTATAAAAGTTATTTTCTCCATTTTACACTTCCTCTTAAAAAAATATCAAAACATTATACCATTTAATAGACTAAATTACTAGACTATATCACTTACTTTAATCAATTAATTATTATAAAGATGAAAAACTATATTTAATTACTTTTAAAATATTGATATATTTTAATTCCATTGATTTTTAAAAAAAAAATGAGCAACAT
>JAFGUR010000248.1 GCA_016938425.1 Fusobacteriaceae bacterium | reverse complement strand
TGTCATCAAGAATATTATAGAATTCTTGAAAGGCTTGGAGCTTTAGCGGAAATAATGCCATCGCTAATTCTTTTTTATTTTCTTTTTTATTTTTAAAAAATCCAGATATTTCTGTTAATCCCCACCCTATAATAAGTCCTAATAATTGAGTATCTTTCAATATATCAACTAAATTTTTCTTTTCCACAATAAACACCTCTCTATTTTGATATAATGATACCTCCATAGATAGTATTTTACAAGTTAGTTTTGCTTTTTGTGAAAAAAAGTTGTAAGATTATAGGAGGGAAAGCTTAAAGTCGTACATTCATATTATTCAAATGGGAGGGAATTATGAAAAAGAAATCAGTTTTATTAGTAATTGCTTTTAGTTGTATTTTTTCTATGTCTTATGCACATTCGGGAAGGACAGATAGTAGTGGAGGGCATAAAGATAATAAAAATAAAAGTGGATTAGGTTACTATCACTATCATCATGGATATCCAGCTCATTTACATAATAATGGAGTTTGTCCATATGAGGGTGGTTCAACTAAAAAAACTAGCAAAAAATCTACAAGTTCAGTAGACACTAAAAAAATACAAAATAAACTAAATGAACTAGGTTATGATTGTGGAGAACCAGATGGTAAGATGGGAACAGGAACAAAATCTGCAATAATAAAATTCCAAGAAGATAAAGGATTAACTCCTGATGGTAAAGTGGGAGCTAAGACTTTAGAGGCTTTGGGTTTGTAAGAAATAAGAACATTTACTATATCCAAAGGAGAATTAAAGATGATGGAACTTACAGTAGAATTACATGAAACAGTCAAGGACAATGATTTTTTTAAGAAAGTTGATAAGTTACAAATAAATTATGAAATCCTATTTAAGTATGGGATTTTGAATGAAGATGTACCTAAAAAAATCAGCGAGAATAATTTTGATTATTTGCAGAGCAAAATTCCCTTTTTAGACGGTTTGTATAGAGATTTTATTGAACTAAAAGAAAAAAGGATTATAAATAGTGGTGGAGAAAATGCAAAAAGAATTAGTGAAATGATTGGAGTGGGAATAGGACTTTATTACTCAAAACTATTATTAGATGTTAATCCAAATAAATTCGAAAAAATTCCTGCTCCAATTTCAGGAAAGTATATGGATTTTAAAGTCAAAACGAGACAAAGATTATATGAAATTGAAACAAAAGGAAGAATAAATAACTCTGCAAAAAATCAAGCAATAAAAGATGTTTTAGCTAAGAAAGAAGATAGTTCTAGTAAGGCTATAAAATTTGGAACTATTGTTATTTTAAATAAGGAAGACGATAATAGAGATTCTAGTTTTACTGTGTGTGATGACTGGGAAAATTCGGAAATTGATGATAGAAGTTCTTTAAAAGATTTTTTTGAATATTATAAGTTATATTTTAGTTTTATTATTGATTCTTATCATTACAATAGAATTTATAAAAAAATTGATAATAACAGTTTAAGCAAAAATATGATTGACCTAAAAAAAATAGGTTATTTATATAAATTTAATAATAAACAATACTACGGAAGGTTCTTTGATAAAAGATTAATTCTTGAAAAAATGAAAGAAGTATATATAACTGGGGAAAGTAGAGGGCATCTATTTAAGAAATTAACTGAAAAATTTGGTAAAAAAAAATTTTTCCTTGGAGTTAATAGTTCATTAATAAGTTTGATTAATAAATTAGATATTACTATGATGAGAGAATTTAAAGATGAATATGTTATAAACAATACAGAAAAAACTTCTTTAATACTCGATGAGGATGGCATAATTTTTGTTGAAACGAACGATGATGATGACGAACAAATTAAAATTAATTTTAGTGAAGAAACGGTTATGAATAGAATAGATTTAGTTTCAAATTACATCGCACGCAAAAAACATGTATGCGGAGCTTCTTGCAAAAGTAAAGGAAAAGAAGGAGACAGCTGTAAAATAATGACTTATAGAGAGCATTGCCATTTTCATAGGTAATAGTTTGATTTAGGAGTGATATATGGAAAAATGTAAATATACTAAACTAAATGGTGAATCTTGCAAAAATAATGCAAAAGAAAATGGATTTTGTCATTTACATCAAGAAAAAAATATTGTAATTAAAGAAAATAAAAATAAAGATAAAATATATCTAAATAAAATAATAGAAAGTGTTAAAAAATCATGTAGAAAAAGAGGATGGAATATATCTATAGAAAATGTTGATAATTTGGAATATCGTCAGTTTGTTGTTCAAGTGAGCAAAACAATTTACGTGTCAGGTTGGGGTACCAAAATGGGACAAGCAGAATTTGAATATAATTTGAGAAGCAACGGGACAATATCTGCAACATCTAGTGTTTTAGGAAATAATTCGCATGGAGTGACTACTTTATTTGATAATATTTTAGATGATTTGAAACATAATAAATTAGCTAAATCGCTAAATGATAAAAAAATTCCAATTAAAAAAGATGAGAACTTAGAATTATTGGCAACAATCTTTAAAAAATTTCATTCTTCAGCAATACAACTAGGAAAGAGATATTCAAACCGGGAAACATTAAAAATTAAGGATGAATATGATGTTCAAGACTTACTTCATGCATTTCTAAAGTTATTTTTTAGTGATATTCGAGCTGAGGATGCTGTTTCTTCTAGAGCGGGTGGAAATTCTCGTGTCGATTTTTTATTAAATGATGAAAAAATTATTATTGAAGTTAAAATGGCAAGTGAAAATCTAAAAGATAAAAAAATTGGAGAACAATTAATTATTGACATTGAAAGATACAAAAATCAAAATAAGTGCGAGCATTTAATATGTTTTGTATATGACCCCAACTTTTTTATAAAAAATCCCTATGGTTTAGAAAGCGATTTATCAGGGAACCGTGATAAAATGAAAGTAAGTATATTTATTTATCCAAAGTAAGCGACCAATCAAGGTCGCTTTTCTTCATTCCTTCCCAAAATACCTACTAACAGCAAGCTCAATCCCTAGGCCAAGAGCCGATTTAAAGAGTTTTTCAACAAACTTCTTGCCAGATATATAGTTCATCAAATAAGAAACACTTTAGGAAATGTACCTTGGAAAGATAGAAAAGCATTAGCACAAGACTTAAAAGCAATTTATAATACACCAACAGAAGAACAAGGATTTCTGGAATTGGAAAGAATAGAAGAAAAATGGGAAAGCAAATATATTTATGCTTTAAAAAACTGGAGAAATAACTGGTCAGAACTTAGTACTTTTTTCAAGTATATCCCTGAAATTAGAAAGATGATGTACACAACAAATGCAGTAGAAAGCCTTCATATGCAATTAAGAAAAGTAAGTAAAACAAAAACAGTA
>JAFGUR010000023.1 GCA_016938425.1 Fusobacteriaceae bacterium | reverse complement strand
GCGGGAGACGAGGGTCGAACTCGCGACATTCAGCTTGGAAGGCTGACGCTCTACCAACTGAGCTACTCCCGCTCACTGTTGGTGTCCCTTAGGACAAGAGTAATAATATCACAAGATACGTAAAGTGTCAACAGTTTTTTTAAAATATTTTCATGTTTTTTCTAACAAATACTAGGGATTTAAAGAAATCAATTGATTGTTGTTAAAAAAATATATGTTTTTAATAAAGCGATTTTTTAAAAATTGTAAAAAAAATTAATTAAGATAATTATTTCTTACTTAAATTTATTTTTAGAGATAACGTAGACATATAGTTGATTATTTAATTACAATTTTAAATCTCTTAATTCTTGTAAAGTTAAGGTTTTAGTGTTATAATTTCTGAAGAAATATCGTAATTTTATAAATGATTTATGGATTATTATACTAATTTGAGGTGATTATAAGTGACGAGAGAAATTTTAAGAGATTTTGCTAAGATAGTTAATTCTGATAGATATCAATATACAGAAAGTGATGTATATTTAAAAAATAATATGGAAAACTCTATAGGAACTTTTGATTTCTTTTTTAGAAAGACTGAAGATGACGGTTTTGCTGTGGTAAGTGGAGTTGCAGAAGTTTTAGAGTTTATAGAAATAATAAATTCTACAAACTATCAAGAAAAAAAAAGATATTATAAAGATTTAATAGATGATAAAAATCTCTTAGAATATTTATGCAATTTAAAATTCACTGGAGACATATATGGGCTAAAAGATGGCGAAATTTGCTATCCAAATGAACCTGTTTTAACAATTAAAGCCCCTTTAATTGAAGGAAAAATTTTAGAAACTCCTATATTAAATATGATGAATTATCAAATGGCTATTGCATCTAAAACATCAAGAGTAACTAGAGCTGCAGGGGATATTCCTGTTTCAGCCTTTGGTACAAGAAGAGCTCATGGGTTTGACAGCGCACTATACGGAAATAAGGCAAGTATAATTGCTGGTTGCTATAATCATTCAAATTTAATAACAGAATTAAAATTTGGAATTCCTAGTATTGGTACCATGTCTCATTCGTATGTCCAATCTTTTGGGGTAGGAATTGAAGCAGAATATAATTCTTTTTCCTCTTTTATTACAGGGAGAAAAGAAAAAAATGCTAGTTTAATTTTATTAGTTGACACTTATAGTGTAAAAAGTGGTGTAAAAAATGCAATAAAAGCTTTTAAAAATAACGGAATTGATGATAACTATAAAGGGCTTTATGGTATTAGAATTGATTCTGGAGATTTAGCTTATTTATCAAAATATGCAAAAAATGAGTTTATAAAAGCAAATTTAAATAAAGCAACCATTACTTTAACAAATGGTTTAAACGAAGAGTTAATATTGTCATTAAAAGAACAACAAGCTAAAGTTGATTTTTTTGGTGTAGGAGACACTATTGCTGTAAGTAAAAGTAATCCTTGCTTTGGGGGAGTTTATAAAATTTCTGAGATTAACAACTCTCCTTTGATAAAATTATCAGAAGATAGTATAAAAATTTCAAATCCTTCTTTTAAAAAAGTAATAAGATTTTATATGAATAATGAAGCGTGTGGAGATTTAATTGTTTTAATGAATGGAGACTCTGACTTAGAAATTATAGAAAAACAAGAGAAATATGTTTTCAGGTCAGAAGGAGAAAGATTTAAGAAAACAATTTTCCAAAAGGATTCTTATACTTATAAAGTTCTTACAAATCATTTTATTAAAAATGGTCAAAAAATTTATGATGTTGATTACTTTAACAATATTGAAAAGCAAAGAGATTATTATTTTTATTCTTTAAAAACTCTTTCTGAAGAGCATAAAAGACTTAAATTTCAACATAAATATAAAGTAAATATTTCAAATGATTTGTATGATTTAAAATATAGTTTAATTGAAAAAATAAACGATGAAATTGAAGGAGAATAAAATGAAAAAACTTTTTCTATTTAGTTTAACTATAGTTTTCTTATTTACAAGTTGTTCTAAATTTTCAATAAAAAAGAAGAGTTCTTCAAAGAGACTTCAAATTAAAAAAATAAATTCGGAAGTTAAAAATGCTCCAGTCTTTGAGGATATTGAAAAATATATTAGAACTTCTTATTATCCTATGGATCAAGATGAAGTTAGAAGAGAAACATTTATAAGAAACTCTTCTTATTTAGATATCTATAAAAAAGATTTAATTCAAAAAGGAAAAATTGAAATAGGTATGTATAAAGAAGAAGTCTTTGCAAGTATAGGAACACCTTTAGAAAAAAAACAATCTTTAAATGATTTTGGTATTAAAGAAGAGTGGAAATATAATAGTTATACTTGTTATTTTCAAAATGGAATTTTAAAATCAATTAATTAAATTTTAAATTTAAATAGAAAAGAATTGCTTTTTTTTGAGCAATGTGGTATTTTATATAAAAATTAATAAAATTACTCATATAATTTCGTAATATGGTCGAAAGTTTCTACAAGCTACCTTAAATAGCTGGCTATGAGATAATACTTAAACTATATTATATTTAAGTATATGTCTTTTTAGCGTTTAAAAGACATATACTTTTTTTTTGGAGGAAATTAATGAAACTCTTAAAAGATAGAATTTTAGAAGATGGAAAAGTTGTATCTTCTGGAATTTTAAAAGTTGATTCTTTTTTAAATCACCAAATTGATGGTAATTTGATGATGGAGGTGGGAAAAGAATTTAAGAAAAGATTTGAATATGACAACATTACTAAAATCTTGACTATTGAAGCTTCTGGAATTGCGGTGGCAATTATGACTGCTCTAGCATTTGATGTCCCAATGGTTTTTGCAAAAAAGAAGAGACCATCTACTTTAATAGATGGTGTTTTAACAAGTAAAATTTATTCTTTTACAAAGGATTCTTATTATGATATTTGTTTATCAAAAGAATTTTTAAGCGAAAAAGATAATGTATTAATAGTAGATGATTTTTTAGCTCATGGAAATGCTTCTTTAGGGTTAATTGATTTAGTCAAAGAAGCTGGAGCAAATGTTAAGGGTATTGGAATAGTAATTGAAAAAGGTTTTCAAAGTGGTAGACAAAGGCTTCTTGAAAAAGGAATTAAATTAGAAAGTTTAGCAATAGTTGAAGCCTTAGAAAACAATATAATAAAATTAAAATAATTAATCTCATATATTTTGGTAATATGGACCATCGTATCTACAAGCCACCGTAAATGGCTAACTATGAGGTGTACTGTGTATACCTGTAGTTTTTAATTACAGGTTATTTTTATACTTACAAATAAGTATAATTAAGGTTAAAAGCCTTTTATTTTAGTTAACAAAGGGATATTCCCTTTAATTTTAATACACAAAACACAATATAGGAGGAGATTTTTTATGAAGAAAGCTATTTTATTAGCTTTAATGTTATTTACTTTATTATTAACAGCTTGTGGTGGGGCGAAAGAAGAGAAATCTACAGCGAAAAATAATGCTGGAGAAGAGCAAATGACAGTAGGATTTATTTATGTTGGTCCTGTTGGTGATGGAGGATATAGTTATGCTCAAGATCAAGGCAGACTTTATTTAGAAAAAGAAACTGGAGTTAAAACTATTTTTAAAGAAAGTGTTCCTGAAGGACCCGAAGTAAAAGAAGTTGCTAAAAATATGATTGATCAAGGAGCAACTGTTATTTTTGCTACAAGTTTTGGTTATATGGATTATATAGAAGAATTATCTAAAGAATTTCCTAATGTAAAGTTTTTACATTGCTCAGGTTATAAAACTACAGAAAATATGTCAAATTATTTTGGTAGAATGTATCAAGCAAGATATTTAACTGGTTTAGTTGCAGGATTAAAAACAAAATCAAATAAAATTGGTTATGTAGCAGCTTTCCCTATTCCTGAATGTATAAGAGGACTTAATGCTTTTACTTTAGGAGTAAAAAAAGCTAATCCTAACGCAACGGTAGAAGTTGTTTGGACAAATACTTGGTATGACCCTGCAAAAGAAAAAGATGCTGCAGTAGCATTAATAGATAAAGGGGCAGATGTTATTGGTCAACATCAAGATACAGCAGGGCCACAACAAGCTGCAGAAGAAAAAGGCGTTTTCTCAATTGGATATAATACAGATATGTCTAAAGTAGCTCCAAAAGCGAATATGACATCTGCAGTATGGAACTGGGGACCATATTTCGTTTCTCAAGTGAAATCAATAAAAGATGGAACATGGACAAATAAATCTTACTGGGGGTCAATGACTGATAATGTTGTTGACATAGCTCCTCTAACTTCAAATGCTCCAGAGGGTGCAAAAGAGTTAATAGAAAGTGAAAGAGCAAAACTTTTATCTGGTGAATTTGATGTATTTATGGGGCCAGTTAAAAATCAAAATGGAAATGTTAAAGTTGCAGCAGGATCAAAAATGACTGATGAAGAAATGCTAGCATTTGATTGGTTAGTAGAAGGTGTAGTAGGAAAAACTAAATAGTTTTTTAAGGCTAACAGCTTGTTAGCCTTTTTGTATTATACATAAAATTTATGTATATTTCTTAGAAAGGAAGAATAATGAGCGTTATAAAAGTAGAAAATATAGAAAAACATTTTGGGACTGTTATTGCTAATAAAAATGTATCTTTTGAATTAGAGGCAAATAAAATATATGCACTTTTAGGAGAAAATGGTGCAGGGAAATCAACACTTATGAATATGTTGTCTGGAATATATAAACCAGATAAAGGAGAAATCTATTTGAATGGTGAGAATATTAAATTTAAATCACCAAAACATGCTATTCAATGTGGAATAGGAATGATTCATCAGCATTTCAAATTAGTTGAAAATTTAACGTCTTTAGAAAATATTATTCTTGGACAAGAAAAATCAATTTTTTCCAATATGAAAAAATTAAAAGAAGAGGTTCAAAAAATTTGTGAAGAATTTTCTTTATTTATAGATTTAGATAAGAAAGTTACAGAATTATCGATTAGTGAAAAACAAACATTGGAAATAATTAAAGTTTTATATAGAGGAGCAAAAATATTAATTTTAGATGAACCTACAGCTGTTTTAACTCCACAAGAGACTAAACATCTTTTTGAAATTATGAGGAATATGAAAAATAAGGGTTGTACTTTAGTGATAATAACTCATAAACTTCATGAAATTATGGCTGTTTCAGATGAAGTTTTAATAATGAGAAAAGGTGAAATGATTACTTCTGTAAAAACAAATAATACAGATGAAAAAGAATTGACAGATATTATGGTAGGAGAAACTTTGGATCTTAAAATTGAAAGACCTCAAAGAGAATTAGGAAATAAAATTCTTGAAATTAAAAATTTAAAAATCAAAAATTCTGATGGCGTTTTTAAAGTTAAAAATATAAGCTTTGATGTTTTTGAAGGAGAAATATTAGGTTTTGCAGGGCTTGCAGGAAGTGGGCAAAAAGAACTTTGTGAAGCAATTAATGGGATAGAAAAAATTGAAAGTGGAGACATTATTTATGAAAATAAATCTTTACTTGGAAAAAATCCTAGAGAAATAATGGAGATGGGAATTAGTATTTCTTTTATCCCAGAAGATAGACTAGGAATGGGTTTAGTACCAAGTATGTCAATGGTCAACAATGTAATTTTAAAAGATTACTATAAACAAAAAGGATTTATTTTAAAAAGAAAAAATGCAGAAATTCTAAGTAAATCATTAGTAAATCAATTAAACATAAAAACACCTTCAATAAAACATCCTGTAAAAGAATTATCAGGTGGAAATATACAAAAAATATTATTAGGAAGAGAACTAACAGTTAATCCACATTTACTTGTAACTGCTTATCCTACAAGGGGACTTGACATTGCTTCTTCACATCTAATTTATGATGTAATAAATGAAAGAAAAATGCAAGGAACAGGAATTTTATATTTTGGTGAAGATTTAGATGTTCTCCTTGAATTAGCCGATAGAATTGCTGTAATTTGTGATGGAGAAATTACTGGAATTGTAAATGCTAAAACTACAAATAAAGAGGAATTAGGATTTATGATGGCTGGAATGAATATTGAAGAGATTAGAAATAAAGGAGTTATAAATGCTTAAAATAGTAAAAAGAAAAAATTTAAGTAAGAAAAAACAAGTTCTTATTCAAATTTTAGCTGTAATATTTGCATTGTGTTTTGCATCTATTTTTATATTAATGACAGGGAATAATCCAATTAGTGTGTACCTTTCAATGGTTAATGGAGCCTTTGGAAGTGGCTATAGATTTCAAGAAACTATAACTAAAGCTATCCCTTTAGTTATAACTTCTCTAGGAATAATTGTGGCTTTTAAAATGAAGTTTTGGAATATTGGCGGAGAAGGTCAATTTGTTATTGGAGCAATGGCAGGGTCATATTTTGCATTATTCCATAAAGATATGGCAAAACCATTACTTATTATTGTTATGCTTGTCGCTGGATTTATTGCTGGTGGATTGTGGGGACTTATTCCTGCATTTTTTAAAACAAAATTTCAAACAAATGAAACTATCTTTACTTTACTTATGAATTATATAGCAATTAAGTTTTTAACTTATTTACAGTTTGGTCCATGGAAAGATCCTAAGAGTTTTGGATTCCCTAAAATTGCTGGATTTAGCGATAATGCAATTATGCCAAAAATTGGAAGTTTTCATATTGGGATTATAATTGCAATTGTTTTAGCAATTTTTATATATATTTATATAAACCATACAAAACAAGGATATGAAGTTTCTGTTATAGGTGAAAGTGAAAATAGTGCAATTTATGCAGGAATGAAAGTAAATAAAATTATTTTAAGGACAGTTTTTATCTCTGCAGGTATCTGTGGTTTAGCAGGAATTATACAAGCTTCAGCAGTTAATAAAACTTTAGCTATAACTTTAGCTGATGGTACAGGATTTACAGCAATAATAATTGCATGGTTATCAAACTTAAATGCTGGTGTAACTATATTAGTTTCTGTTCTGTTCTCTGCTATGGTTCAAGGGGGTATTTTCATCCAAATGACCTTTGGGATTCCTCAAGCAGTTGCTAATGTATTACAAGGAACTATTCTATTTTTTGTATTAGGAAGTTCATTTTTCAACACTTACACAATTATGAGAGATAAATAGGAGGAGCAATGGAATTATTTTTAATGGCCTGTATTATAGCAGGGACACCTCTTTTACTTGCTATTTTAGGAGAAATTATTACAGAAAAATCTGGCTCTCTTAATTTAGGGGTAGAAGGAATGATGATTTTAGGAAGCTTGGGAGCTTTTGTAACAGCATATCATACTAAAAATCCTATTTTAACTTTGTTTGCTGGTATGGTATTAGGAGGTTTAGGGGGCTTTATTTTTTCATTTTTAACAGTTTCACTAAGAGCTAATCAAACAGTCACAGGACTTACATTAACTATATTTGGTACAGGGATTGCCAATTTCTTTGGGAAAAGCTATGTGGGGAAAATAGTCCCTGATAATGTAAAATCATTTTTTTCTCCCAAAGCAATACCAGTATTAAGCAAAATTCCTTTTTTAGGGAAAATACTATTTACTCAAAGTATTTTTGTTTATATTTCAATTATAATAGTTATTTTAACTGGAATTTATTTATATAAAACAAAATATGGATTAATCCTAACTGCCATTGGAGAAAACCCTGGAGCAACAGACTCAGCAGGAATAAATGTAAATTTATATAAATATATACATATAATTTATGGTGGAGTCCTTTGTGGGCTATCAGGAGCATTTATTTCTATTGTATATGTTCCTACATGGCAAGATAGTATTACTGCAGGAAAAGGATGGATTGCAGTTGCATTAGTAATATTTTGTAAATGGAACCCTTTTAGAACTTTTTTAGGTGCATATATATTTGGGGGATTAGATATACTTGGTTTTAGAATACAGCATTTAAATATTCATATTTCCCAATATTTTATAGATATGGTTCCTTACTTAGTTACAATTATAATTATAGTTTTGAGCTCCATTAAAAGAAATAAAAGTTTTGGTCCTAAAGCCCTTGGGAATAACTATTTCAGGGAAGAACGTTGATGGACTAATTGTCCCTTTAAAGCAATATATTGATTTTTATAAAAATTTAAGTTAGAATGATATAAAGAATTATAAACTAAATAAATTGAGTTAAATTTTTATAATAAGTTAAGTAGAGATTACTTTAGGAGGGGAAATGATTAATTTTGATAAAGTAATAAATAGAAAAAATACTAATTGCATAAAATGGGATATTGATAAAGAAGATGTAATTCCTATGTGGGTTGCTGATATGGATTTTGAAGCTCCAGAACCTATTGTAGAAATTTTGAAAAAAAAAATAGAACATAAAGTTTATGGATATGGCCTCATTCCTAAAGAATATTATGAAGCTGAAATAGAATGGTGGGAGAAAAAATTCATATATAAAATTGAAAAAGAATGGATTAGTCCAACTATTGGAGTTATTCCAGCTATATCTGCTGTAATTCAATCATTTTCTAATGCTGGTGATAATATTATTTTACTCAGTCCAGTATATAGTCATTTTATAGAAATTATTGAAAATAATGATAGAAATGTTATCTATTCTGAACTTGAGTACGAAGATAAATATGAGATTAATTATGTTGATTTTGAAAAAAAAATCATTCAAAATGAGGTAAAAATTTTTATTTTATGCAATCCACATAACCCTATAGGTCAGATTTGGTCTAAAGAAGAATTAGAAAAATTAGTAAAAATTTGCGAAAGAAATGAAGTTTTAATATTATCAGATGAAATACATAGAGATATTGTTTATTCTCCTTACAAACATATTCCTCTTATCTCCTTAGGAGAAGAAGCTCAAGGAATTTCAATTACTTTTACAGCACCAAGTAAAACTTTTAATTTGGCAGGTCTTAAAGTAGCTAATATAATAACTGTGAATGAAAATTTAAAAAAAATTATCGATAAAAAATTATTAGCTAATGAAATTAATCAGCCTAATATATTTGGGATAGAAGCTTTAATAAAAGCTTATACTGAGTGTGATGCATGGCTAAACGAACTTTTAGACTATTTAAAAAATAATATTGATTTTACACTAGATTATATTAATAAAAATATTCCACAAATTAAGGTTCTTGCTCCAGAAGCAACATATCTTATGTGGTTTGATTGCCAAAATGTCAAAATGAGTTCAAAGAGTTTAGCAAAATATTTATTAAAAAAATATAAACTTCGTGTTAATTATGGAGATATTTATGGACAAGGGGGAGAAGGTTATATAAGATTTAACATTGCTTGTCCAAAAGAAACTTTGATAAAATCTTTAGAACTTTTTAAAATTGCTATTGAAAATATAGAAAATGAGGAATAATAATTATTCCTCATTTTAGATTATAAACAAGCTTCAATTAGAGGGAAATTAATATTTATTTTGAAGATAAATTTATATATTTAGTCAGAATAGAAAAGCTAAAAGCAACTTAGAAGAATTCTTATTTATGCAAAAAAGATTACAGATTCAGAGATTTTAGATAATTTTATTCAATATTTTTCTGGATAAATTTAAAAGGAGCAATAGCTCCTTTTAAATTTATTAAAAAACTTTTTTAACTAAGTCTTTCATCTCCGATTCATCTTTTAAAGCCGATAAAAGTGCAGAGGCTTTAGAGATGTCTCCACATAAAATACCACCAACAAATTTATCATTTGTAAAATAAAGTTTCTTATATATTCTATTTTTTTTATCTAAATATACAGAAATTCCGTACTCTTTGTCGGGGTCACTACCAATATCTCCAATAGAAAATATTGATGTATTTAGACCAGAAAAAGTAACAGGTTGTATAGAAGCTTTAAAAGTTAAAGAGTCTCCAACGGCATTTGCTCCAGCAACGTTTCCTTGCTCTAATGCTGTAGCCCATAATCCAGTAACAATTCCTTCAAATTCTGCAATGTCTCCACATGCAAAGATATCTTTTTCAGAAGTGTTCATTTTTTCATCAACAATTATTCCATAGTTAGATTTTATGGGGCTACCAGTAACAATTTGAGTGTTTGCTTTAATTCCAGAAGAAATTAATACCATATCAGCCTTAATTTCTTTACCATTATCTAGTTCCACAAACTCAACTTTATTTTCTCCGCCAATTGCTTTAACAAAGTGATTTTTATATATTTTTATATCTTCCTTTGAAATAACTTCTTCAAAAAGTTTAGATGCTTCTTCGTCTAATTGTCTTGGAAAAATTCTAGAAGCCATTTCTACAATTATAACATTTAAACCTAATTTTTTTAATTCAGAAGCAGCCTCTAAACCAAGAACTCCACCACCAACAATTACAACTCTTGTTGAATTTTTAGCATATTCTTTAATTCTATCTGCATCTTTTTTAGAACGAAGAACAAATGTACCCATTTTTTCAACTCCTAAAATCGGTGGAATATTAGCTCGACTTCCATTAGCTAAAATAAGCTTATCGTATTTTTTAGAATCACCATTTGATAATTTTAATTCTTTTTTTATGGAATCAATATTATCAACATTTACACCATAAGTTACATTTATATTATTTGAACTATACCATGAATCTTCTCTTAAATAAAAATCTTTCTCATTTATTTCATCAGTTAAGTAGTCTGATAAACTAGGTCTATAATAAGCTTTTACATCTTCTTTAGTTATAATTTCAATAGAAGCATTAGAATTTCTTAAACGAATAGACTCAGCACTTGCAATTCCAGCTACTCCATTACCTACAATAATAAATTTTTCATCTGTATTTGCAGAGAAAGTAGGAATATTATCTTCTTCTACCATTTCAAACATTTCTTGTCCAACTCCACATGCAGGGCATACATTTGGAGGCATAATTCCTTCAAAAACTTCTCCACAAACAACACAACGCCATTTTTTAATTTTACCACTAGGATTAAGATTTTTAACAATTTCTATTTCTTCTTTATTTCTCGGGGGGACAACCCCTTCTATTAGGTATTTAGCGAAATTTTTACCAAAAGTTAATGCATTTTCTAGTTGGTTTTTTGAAGGCTTAAACTTAATTGCATAGCCATCAACAACATTCATTCTCAATTGGTCAAGTCTTGAAATTATGTTTGGAACAGCTTCTCCAGACCATCCATATGAACCAAAGGCAGAGACAAATTTTCCACCATGGACAATAGGATTAAGAGAAATGGCAATATCCCAAATAGGAGGTAAAGCATCTCCATTTATTGTGGAAGTTCCTAACAATAAACCATCAGCCCAATAGATTTCGTCCATAATTTCATTTTTTAATTCGTTGTAATTTGCAATGTTTAAATTGTACATTTTTATCTGGAAATCCCCTGTTTCTTCAATACCTTTAGCAATAGTTTTTGCCAATTCTTCAGTATATCCGTAGGCACTTACATAAGGGATAACAATAGTTTTTTTCTTATTTGGATTATGTTCAATAGACCATTGCCTGTACGTTTCCATTATTTTTTGTGGTTTTTCATCTAAAACGGGACCATGTCCAGTTGCAATAAGCTCTATGTCAAAATCTTTTATTTTTTCAAGGGCTTGAAGAACATATCCCTTAAAAGGAGAAAAAATTGCAGTATAATAGTAAAGCAAAGCACTTTCATAGTCTTCCATTTTATCTTCAGGAATTTTGCTATATAAAATTTCATCCCATGAGTAATGAGAACCAAAAGAATCACAAGTAACTAACATTTTATCTTCAGGAATATAAGTATATATTGAGTCAGGCCAATGTAGAAAAGGAGCAGAAATAAATTTTAAAGTTTTATTTCCTAAATTTAATATATCTCCATGGTTAACTACAATATATTCAAAATCCTTATTTGTAATTTCTTTTAAAAAATCAATAGCAGATTGAGAACCAACTATTTTAGCATTAGGAGCATAGTCTAAAAATTTTTCTACAGATCCTGCATGGTCAGGTTCAGTGTGGTCAACTACAATATAATCTATTTTTCTGGGATCTACGTATTGCTCAATTTTTTTTAAATATTCATCAAAAAATTTGACTTTAACAGTTTCAAAAATAGCTGTTTTCTCACTTCCTTTAACAATATAGGAATTATAGGT
>JAFGUR010000247.1 GCA_016938425.1 Fusobacteriaceae bacterium | reverse complement strand
CTAAAAATTCCATAATCCAATCTAAAATATATGTTCCTCCAATGATTACATCGGCCCTCTTCGGATGTAATCCAATTATTTTTTTTCTGTCTTCAAGATTTAATGAATTGTATAATACAATATTGTTTTCTATATCTTTTCTGGAAAGAACAAATTTATGAACTTTCTCTGAGTTATAATTCGACATTTTTTCTTTTACACTTACTTGAGTAGTTGCAGTACCGGCTACTGCAACCAAGATAAATTTTTTATCCTTTAAAAATTCAATTTCTGAAATTGTATTTAAAACCCACTTTTTCCCTTCATCATAGTTGTCGATAAAATTATCGTTTCTAAAAAATTTTTCCTTAATTCTTACGGCACCTATATCAAAACTTTTTATAAACTTGATTTTTTTGCTATTACCATAGATTATTTCGGTACTTCCACCACCAATATCCAGAAGAACTATGTCATCAAAAAAATCCAGAGTTGCACCATTAAAAGTAAATGTTCCTTCTTCTTTTCCTGAAATACATTCGATTACTATTCCAATCTCGTTTTTTACTCTTTCTAAAAAGATATCTCTATTTAAAGCATCTCTTGTAGCAGAAGTTGCAACAGCCTTAATTTCGGAAATATCCATCTGATCACATATTTTCTTATAATTTTTTAAACATTTGAGAGTTCTTTCTATTGCGTTTTCTTTCAAAGTATTAGTTTGATTAACATCTTCACCTAAAGTAACAATTTCCATTTCTTTTCTATAACGTTTCACAATTTTCTCTTTATGAACTTCGGCAATAAACAACCTGCAAGTGTTGGTTCCGAGGTCAATAACAGCCTTTAATTTTTTATTGTTTTTATTCATAGTTACTCCTATATTTATGCTTTTTCTATATAAATTCTTTTTATAGTTTCCATAGTTTCGTAGGGGATTTCGTTGCCTACATCTACTATAAAATCAGCAGAATTGACATATTTATCTATTCTTTCGTCCAAAACTGTGCTTATTTTTTGCCATAATTCGTCACCGTTGAGTAAAGGTCTACCTTTAGAATTTAATAATCTTTTGTAGAGATTTTTTTTAGGTACATCTAGAAAAAATACAACACCGTCTTTTTTTAAATTGTCAATATTTTCCTTGTTGAGAATTATTCCACCACCTGTTGAAATAACTGTATTATTTGTAGAGGAAAGTTTTTTTGTTATTTCATTTTCAAGTTTTCTAAAAAAATCTTCACCCATTTTGCTGAAAATTTCTTGAACAGACTGATTACGTTCTTTTTCGATTTCCAAATCTGTATCCAAAAACTTCATCTCCAATTTTTCTGCCAGAAGTTTTCCGACTGTACTTTTTCCACTGCCCATAAAACCTATAAGAATTAAATTTGATTTCATGAATTTCTCCTTTATTCTTTATTTAGGCTATTATATCCTAATTTTTTTAATTTTCATAGATTATATTTCTTGTAAGAATACTTATAGACAAGGGTTTTTAATTATGATAAAATTAGAAGGTTAATAACGAGGAGGAGATATGAATAAAAAAAACATTTTGGGTTATTCTTACGAAGAACTTGAAAAAGAGTTAATAGAGTTAGGATTTAAAAAATTTAATGTTAAACAAATATTTGAGTGGTT
>JAFGUR010000246.1 GCA_016938425.1 Fusobacteriaceae bacterium | reverse complement strand
GGAAAGAGACAATAAGATACTTGAAAATATAAAAAAAATAATCAATAAAAATCCAAATAAAAGAATTCTTATTTTAACTGGCTTCACTCATTTATATGATATAAAAAAAAGACTTTTTAAATAAAATTACACAAATTTAAATACTCTAAGATTAGCTCTTAGAGTATTTTTTATACTTATAGAAAACTATAAATCTTAATGTAAATAAGTACTAATCAAAAGAATATATATTTCTAGTTTTATATGCATTTAATAAATAATTTTTGTAACTTTCAAAGATATCAAACACTTTAAATTCAAAGCTTTAAAGGTTTGTGAGGAGCAGTTTTATGATGTGTCAAATACCATTTACTTAATGAACCTCAAATCTTCCTCAAGATAAGGAAAAACTTGATATTTAAAGTTTTTATATAGTGAAGTAGGGCTTACTGAATTAGAAGCTGTTTTTGAAAACCGTGGCTTCCGCAGCCACCTCGCGCCAACCTAACGTTGGACGCAAATAAAATCAATGTAACAAAACTATATTTTTTAGAATTATAAGGATTAAACGTCACGTTTACGCGGTTTTTAGATACTCTTAATTTCAGAAAGAAATTTTAGAGTAATCTTATGCAGAGCAAGCGTAGTTCAAAGTCTGAATGTTTAGTTTTTAAGAAAAACTGCAAAAAAAATTATCATTTAATTGACAAAGATTATCTTGGACATAAATAAAATCAATGGTTTTTACTTTTTCAGTAAACCCGAAGTAGTTATTAATTTTTCAAAGATGGTAAGTGTTTAATAAATATTCATATCAAAAAGTGACAAATGTCATGTTAATTTAGTTACAAATGATACATGTATTTCATAAAAAAACAAAGTATCATTAAAACATACTAAAGGTACTAAAACAGGTCACACAAAAGGAGAAAAAATGAAAAAAGTTTTAGGAATGTTAACTTTAGTAGTAATTGTTATTTTAACAATAACAAAATTAGGATTTATAAATAAAAGTAATGAAAAGAAAAAAGAAAGAAAAACTTTTGGAGCTACTTTTATGAGTTTAAATAATCCTTATTTTGTTGAATTAGGAATAGGTTTAAAAGGAGTTATTGAAGAAAATGGGGACAAATTGATAATGAGAGATCCTCAACTTGATGTAAAAAAACAAATTTCTATTATTGAAGAAATGATTAATCAGAAAGTTGATGGAATTTTTTTGAATCCTGCTGACTGGATTGAAATAAAACCAGCATTAGAAAAGGCAAAAAAAGCAAATATTCCAGTATTTATTTTAGATACTTCTGTCTATAATAAAGATTTGGTAGTAACAACTGTGGTTTCAGATAATGAAAATGCAGGGATTTTATGTGCTAGGCATCTTACAGAGGTACTTAAAATTACTGAAGGAAATATAGTTATTTTAGAACATCCAACAGCAAAATCTGCTATAGAAAGAACAGACAGTTTTATAAATGAAATAAAAAAATTCCCAAATTTGAAGATAATTGCAAAAAATTCTTCAGATGGTCAAGTTGAAATATCTATGAAAATTATGGAAGATATCTTAGATTCTCACAAAAATGAAAAGATTTCAGCAATTATGGCATTGAATGACCCTACAGCTTTTGGAGTTATTGCCGCCTTAGAAAGAAAGGGAAGAATGAAAGAAGTTAAAGCAATTTATGGGGTGGATGGTTCAAGTGATGCCTATAAACTTATTGCAGCAGGAAAAATGACTGCAACAGCCGCTCAATACCCTAAAGAAATTGGAAAAATTGCTGCAGAATCTGCTTATAAATTTATAAGTGGAGAAAAAATTTCAAAAGAAATAAAAGTTCCAGTTAAGCTAATCACTTTAGAAGATATAAAATAAATATTTAATTTTTATAAAAGAAAGGAGTTATTATGATTAATTTAATTGTTGCTACCCATGGCGAAATGTCAAAATATGTAGTAGAACTTTCAAAGATGGTTTTAGGAGATTATGAAATGTTAGATTTTGTGACGTTCTTACCAGGAGAAGGAACAGATGATTTAGTAAAAAAATATAAGGAGATTTTTGAAAAGAACAATAATCTACATGGCTATTTATTTCTTGTAGATATCTTTGGAGGTAGTCCTTACAATGCAGCTTCTATAATTAGCGCAGAAAATGAAAATATGGACATTATTACAGGTGTTAATGTCCCTATGCTATTAGAGCTTTTAGACGCTAGAGAAAATACAGATAACTTGAAAGAATTAGTTGATATTGCCATTGAAGCAGGAAAATCACAAATTAAATCTTTTAAAGAAATTTTAAGTAGTTCAAAAACAGAAATTAATAATAACGAAGACGACTTCGACGATTTGGGGGAATTATAATGATTATATCACTATTAAGAATTGATGACAGACTAATCCATGGACAAGTAGCAACTTCTTGGGTAAAAGCTACAGCTTGCGATGCAATTTTTGCAGTAAATGATGCAGTTACTAATGATGAATTAAGAAAAACATTACTAATGCAAGTAGCTCCACCTGATATCAAAACATTTATAATTACAGTTGAAAAAGCAATAGCTGTTTATAAAAATCCAAAATATGAAAAAACAAAAGTTTTAATGCTTGTAACAAATCCTTCTGACATTTTAAGGCTTATTGAAGGTGGCGTTGACATAAAATCAATCAATGTTGGGGGAATGACATTTAAAGATGGAAATAAATTAATCTCTTCTGCTGTTGCAATTGGTCCAAAAGATTTAGAAGCATTTAAAAAATTAAGAGATAAAGGAATTGAACTTGAAATTAGAAAATTGGCTTCTCATTCAAAAGAAGATTTAGCACCAAAATTAGATGGATTCAAATTTGATTAAAATAAAATTTTAAAACAAATATAAGGAGGACTTATTATGAGTGGTATGCAAATTTTATTAGTAACCTTAGTAGCAGCAATTGCAGGAATGGGAAGTGTATTGGATGAGAGACAAACACATAGACCTTTAATTGCGTGTACTTTGGTTGGATTAGTTCTTGGAGATTTAAAAACTGGAATTATTCTAGGGGGAACTCTTGAAATGTTGGCTTTAGGGTGGATGAATGTTGGAGCCGCAATGGCACCAGATGCAGCTCTTGCAAGTGTGATTTCAGCAATATTAGTTATTGCAGGAAAACAATCAGTTGCTCAAGGAATAGCAATAGCAATACCCATAGCTGCAGCAGGACAAGTGTTAACAATTTTTGTTAGAACAATAACAGTATTTTTCCAACATAAAGCAGATAAATTTGCCGAAGAAGCAAATTTTAGAGGAATTGAATTTTGTCACTTTGCAGGACTTGCTCTTCAAGGGCTAAGAGTTGCAATACCTGCTTATGCAGTAGCTCTAGTTGCAGGGACAGATACTGTAACAAATGCATTAAATGCAATTCCAGTAACAATTACTCGTGGATTACAAATTTCTGGAGGATTTATAGTTGTAGTTGGTTATGCAATGGTTATTAACATGATGGAAGCAAAAGCTCTTATGCCATTCTTTTTACTAGGTTTTGTAGTAGCTTCATTTACTGGGTTCAACTTAATTGGATTAGGAATGCTTGGATTATGTGCTGCTATATTCTACATACAACTAAATCCAAAATATCATCAAATGGCTCAAAGACCTGTGGTAGAAGTTGCTGAAGACGAATTAGAAGGATTATAGGAGGGTACTAATATGGATAATTTAAATGAAAATAAAATTTTAACAAAAGAAGATATCAGAAAAATTAATTTTAGATCAACTTTCTTATTAGGTTCTTTTAACTTTGAAAGAATGCAATCAATGGGATTCTGTGTTTCAATGATTCCAGCAATTAAAAGACTATATACTAAAAAAGAAGATCAAGTAGCAGCATTAAAACGTCACTTAGAGTTTTTTAATACTCAACCATGGGTTGGGTCAGCAGTAATTGGAGTTACTGCTGCTATGGAACAAGAAAGAGCAAATGGAATGCCTATTGATGATGCATCAATTAGTGGAGTAAAAGTAGGGCTTATGGGACCATTGGCAGGAGTAGGAGATCCAATATTTTGGGGAACTGCTAGACCAGTTTTAGCAGCATTAGGAGCATCATTAGCATTAAATGGAAGCTTATTAGGACCAATCGTCTTTGCTGGTGGAATAAATTTAGCACGTTTTTTAACTAGATGGTATGGACTAAAATATGGATATGATAAAGGTACAGAAATTGTTAAAGATATGGACGGAGGACGTTTACAAAAACTTACTCAAGGAGCTTCTATTTTAGGATTGTTCGTTATGGGTTCATTAGTTTCTAAATGGACTTCTATAAATGTTCCATATGTTCTATCAAAATATACAAATACAGCAGGGGAAGAAGTAGTAACTACAGTACAAAGTGTTTTAGATTCTTTATTACCAGGATTATTACCTTTACTATTAACATTCTTATGTATGAAATTATTGAAGAAAAAAGTTAATCCAATGCACATAATCTTTGCTTTATTCGCAGTAGGGATTTTAGGATTTAAATTTGGAATTTTAGGATAAAAAGGAGCGTATCATGAAAATAACTTTAAAACAATTTTTTAACCCACCAAGTAAAGAAAATTACATAAAAAATAGTTCAGCAATTGTAACTTTTTTAATTATTTTAGGTGGACTTTTGTATCATAAAACTAATGGATATGGTACAGCTATAACACTTGTTTTAGCTTTAATAGTTATGGTATTTCAAAAAGTATTGATAATACAGACTAATAAATATTTTCATGATATGTACCAAGCCAAAGAAATGTATAAGAAAACTAAAAATAAAGATTATCTTTTATTTATAAAACTTTCTATAGAAAAAATGGCTAAAGAAATAAAAGTTCTTTCAGAAAAAGCAAAACGTGAGATGAAAGAACTTGAAGATTATACTGGAAAATATATTTAATTTGAAAGCAAGAATCTTTGGTTCTTGCTTTTGAAATTTAAAAAAACAGGAGGATTTCATATGAACTATAAGTTAATTGCTACAGATATGGATGATACGCTTTTAAACAAAGAACACACTATAACTAGAGAAAATAAAGATTCTATAATAATGGTTCAAGAAAAAGGAGTTAAATTTGTTCTTGCAAGTGGAAGACCTACTTTTGCTATGATAGATTTTGCAGAAGAATTAAAAATGAATAAATTTGGAGGATATTTACTAGGCTTTAATGGTGGTGAAATAATTGATTTAAAAGAAAAAAAGAAAATATTTGATAAATCATTAAATTTTAATGATATAAAAACTATTTATAATGAAGCTATTTCAAGAAATTTATCATTTCTTTTTTATAAAGATGATACAATTTATGCAAATGAGCTAAATATTTATACAGAAGAAGAAATAATTTTAACAAGAATGAAATATAAAAGAATTGTTGATATAGATAGATTAGAAGAAATGGATACTATTAAGTGCATGATTTTGGGAGAACCGGAAAAACTTACTATTGCTCAAAAAGAAATACAAGAGAAATATTCTAATAAATATGTTGTAAATATTTCAAAACCAATTTTTATGGAATTTACTTGTAAAGGTATAAATAAAGGAGAATCTTTAAAAAAATTATGTGAAATTTTAGATTTTGATACAAAAGATATAGCTTGCATTGGGGATAGCTATAATGATATGTCTATGCTTGAGATAGCAGGACTTCCTATTGCAGTAGAAAATGCTAGAGAAGATTTGAAGAAAATTAGTAAGTTTATTACAACTTCCAATAATAATCACGCAATTAAAACAGTTATTGACAAATTCTTCTTTATAGAGCAATAAATATATGATAAAATGTAAAAAATAATCTTAAGAGAGAAAAATTATATGAAAAAGACAATTTACAAATATATAGTGTGGGTTTTTATTATATCTTTTATATTTTTTTTAAAGTTTGCAGAATGGAGAGAGGAAACTAAAAATATTAAACTTGGTATTTTTTCTGGGAGTATGTATGATGTTCCTACAATGCAAAGCTATAAAATATTTGATGAGGCAATTGATTCTTTTACCCATGAGAATAAAAAAATAAAAATAAGCTATGAGTATGGTGTTTTAAAAAATGATTATTCAGAGTGGTTATCAAGTAAAATTTTATATGGGGAATCCCCTGATATCATGGTTGTTCTTGAAGAAGATTTTAATACCTTTGTTTCTTTAGGAATTTTAGAACCTCTTGATAAGTATATGGAAAATGACAGTGAATTTAACAAAAATTTATTTTATGAACAAGCTTTATCTTTGGGGAAAAGTGATAGTAGCCAATACGCACTACCTATGGAAATTGATCCTGTTTTACTTTTTGTGAATAAAACTTTAATGAAAAAAGAAGGTATAACTTTAGATAAAGATAATTGGACATGGAAAAAATTTTATGATGTTTGCCAAAAAGTAACAAAAGACTTGAATAATGATGGAGTTATTGACCAATTTGGAGTTGTAGACTTTACATGGCAAGATTTAGTTTATACAAATGGGGAAACTTTTTTTAGCAAAGATGGAACCAAAGCTGAATTTGATAAAAAAGGTGTGGTAGAAGCAATTAATTTTGCTCAAAAATTATATAATTTAAATCATAATGCTAGTCCACAGAAAGAAGATTTTGACAAAGGAAATGTCCTTTTTAAACCTTTTCCTTTTTCTTGGTATAGAGTATACAATTCTTACCCTTATAGGCTTATTAGATATAGTAATTTTGAGTGGGAATGTATTAAATTACCAAAAGGACCAAATGGTAAAAATTCTTCACAATTAAAAGGTTATCTAATTGGAATTAGTTCTAAAAGTAAAAATAAAAAAGTTGCATGGAAATTTCTTAAAAAATTGGTTTTAGACAAAGAAATACAAGGAGATATTTTTAAATATTCTCAAGGAGTTCCTGTTTTAAAAGAAATAACAGAGTCAGTAAAAGCAAATGAAGAATTGAAAAAATATAATCCTGAAGAAAATATTAGTATTGATAAAAGGATTTTAAGTGAAATAGTTGAAGATTCTGTAATTAGTTATAAATTTAAGAATTATGAAAAAATATTAAAACAAGCTGACTTAAACATAAATCAGATGATTTATGAGAATAAAGATATTGAAAGTAGTATGCCTTATTTAAATAAAGAGTTAAATAATTTGATAAATAAGGAGTTGTAGATGGCCATTGAAAAAAATATTAATATAACAAAGTATATGCTTTATTTTATAAATATATTAAGTACTTTTCTAAGCTCCTATGTGATTTATAAAGGAAATGAACTTATGGCTTGGAAAAATTTGAGTAGAAGCTTTTTAGAAAAACTATCTTATTTACCAATAGAACCTAAACGTTTTATAAGTTACAATTTTCTTTTAATTTTTATCTTACTTTTAAGTATTTATATTAGAAATAAATATTTTAAAAAGAACAGACTATTAATGACAATTTTTTTCATTTTAGACATGATAATTTGTATTACAAGTGTTGCTTTATCAGGATTTTCATATAAAGGAATTTTATTTATAGCAGTTATAAATTTAATGGTATATTGGGAAAGTTCAACTATAATATATTATTTGTTTTCAGTTATTTTAATTTCTTATATACTTTTAGACTATAATATACTTTCAACAAACATAAAAATAATTTCACTAGATACATATATAGATTTTCTTGATTTTGATAGTAGAATTTATATTTATAGTTTTAAAAGCATATTAAATTCTTTAAATCAAGTCTTGTTTATTGCTTTTATTGGATTTTCTTTACAAAAACAAGTAAAAGAAAAGCAAAGAATAGAAAAATTATATATTAAATTAATTGATACAACAAGAGAACTATCTGTTGCAAATAAAAAGTTAGAAGACTTTGCTAAAACTTCTCAAGAAATGGCAAAAATTCAAGAGAGAAATAGATTAGCTAGAGAAATACATGATACCATAGGGCATTCTCTTACTGGTATAGTTACTGGTTTAGATGCTTGTAAAACTATAATTGATATTGATTTGCCAAGTACTAAAGGACAGCTCTTTAAAATAGCTGACTTAGCTAGAAAAGGACTTATTGATATAAGACGTTCTGTTAAAGCTTTAAGACCGGATTCTTTAGAACGATTTTCTTTAGTTTCGGCTATTAATAAAATGGTAGAAGATATGAGTTCAACAACTAATATAAAAATAAAATTGAATATTCAGGGAATTTTTGAGGCTCTTCATGCAGATGAAGAAGAGACTATTTTTAGAACAGTTCAAGAGGGAATTACAAATTCAATTAGGCATGGAAACGCCAGTGAAATTAATATTGTTTTAAAAAATTTAAATAATTTTATTTATCTTGAAATTGCTGATAATGGAATAGGAACTGATTCTATAAAAGAGGATTTTGGTTTATTGCATATAAGAGAAAGAATAAATATGCTTGCTGGGAAGACCAGATTTGAAAGTTCAATAAATAATGGATTCAAGATTTTTGCTGAATTTAATTTACGACAAAAATAGTTAAGGTGGTTAAAATGATAAATGTTATGATTGCAGATGACCAAGAATTAATCTGTCAAAGTTTAGAAATTGTTATAAAAAATAAAGCGGACATGAGAGTTGTAGCTATAGCAAATAATGGCTTAGATACTATTGAACTCGCTAAAAAATATAAACCAGATGTTCTTTTACTTGATATAAGGATGCCTGGAATTAATGGAGTAGAATGCATAAAAATCTTGAAAGAGAAAAAACTAGATACTAAAATAATTATTTTAACAACTTTTGATGATGATGAATATGTCTTTGAGGCAGTAAAGAATGGAGCAAGTGGTTATCTTTTAAAAGGAATTTCCTTAGATGAACTAGTAAAATCAATTCGTTTAGTTGCTGAGGGGGGGACTCTAATTAGCCCCGATGTAGCAACAAAAGTTTTTAAATTTTTTTCTGACATGGCAAAATCAAATTATACTCAAAAAGTTGATGAAAGAT
>JAFGUR010000245.1 GCA_016938425.1 Fusobacteriaceae bacterium | reverse complement strand
TTCAATAATAGCTCCATTATCCATAAATATAACTCTATTTGCTATTTCTTTTGCAAATTGAATTTCATGAGTTACTATAATCATAGTAATCCCTTCTTTTGCTAAATTTCTAATTACTTCTAAAACTTCTCCTATTAGCTCTGGATCAAGTGCAGAGGTAGGTTCATCAAATAAAATTACTTTTGGATTCATTGCTAAAGCTCTTGCAATTCCAACTCTTTGTTGTTGTCCTCCAGATAACTGAGAAGGATAATAATCAATTCTATCTAAAAGTCCAACTTTTTCTAAATATTTAATAGCAATATCATACGCTTCTTTTTTAGTCATTTTTTTTATGACTATTAAACCTTCCATAACATTCTCAATAGCTGTTTTATGTTTAAAAAGATTATAATTTTGAAATACCATAGTAGCTTTTTCCCTTAAATGTCTTATGTCCCTTTTAGAAATGTGTTTAGTATCAATAGTTATATTATCTAAAGTAACTTCTCCATGTTCAGGTACTTCTAAAAAGTTGATACATCTTAATAAAGTGGACTTTCCAGAACCACTTGGCCCTATAATAGTAAGAATTTCTCCTTGATTAACCTCTAAAGAAATTCCTTTTAAAACTTCTAATTTATTGAAGGATTTATAAATTTTATTCAACTTAACCATTAATTTTTTCCTCCTTCAAATTTTCTAAGTCTATTTTCTAAAATGCTAACTATCTTCTCAACTAATATACAAATAATCCAATATAAGAAAGCAACTACAATGTAAACTTCAAAGAAATTTAGCCCTTGAGCTCCAATGATTTTGGCTTGTCCCATCATTTCAACTACTGAAATTATAAAAGCTAAAGAAGTATCTTTAATTAGACTAATAATTGTATTTCCCAAATTTGGTAACGCATATACAAATGCTTGAGGTAGAACTATTCTTATCATTGATTGAAACTTAGTCATCCCAAGTGACAATGCTCCTTCAATTTGACCTTTTTCTACAGATAGAATAGCAGCTCTAAATGTTTCTGACAAGTAAGCACCAACATTAAAAGAAAAAGCTATATATACAAATAGTATTGCAGGAACTGCCGCTATGTCAATTTCTTTATTATATCTCATATTAATATAATCTAAAAATTTCGGTAATCCATAATAAGATAAATATATTTGTACTAATAAAGGTGTTCCCCTAGTGAATGACACGTAAAATTTAACAATACCATTTAAAAAAGGAATTTTATTAATTCTAATTAAAGCTGTTGTTAATGCAATGATAAAAGCAAATATTATGGAAACAACAGTTATATTGAGTGTTACAGGTATAAATTTAATTATCTCAAATATTGCTCTTCCCATAAATTCAAAATTTAAAAACTGTTGTTCCATAATTAATTACTCCTTATTTTGTAAAGTCTTGATTAAACCATTTTTTTGATATTTTAGCAAGTGTTCCATCTTTTTTCATTGATAATAAAGCTTTATCTACTTTATTTTTTAAATCTCCACTATCTTTTCTAAATACAAAGTAACTAGGAACTTTATTTATAGGATTTCCCACAACTTTAACTTTTAATCCTAATTTTTTAATGTTTTCTCCAACTGTAAGCCTATCATTTACTGTTGCATCTAATCTTCCTAAAGAAATCTCTTGGAATATCTCTGTAACATTTCCATCATAATAAACTAAATTAATTTCTTTATTTTTATCAAAATCAGTTAAAATTTTATTATAGTTACTTCCAACAGAAGTCCCAACTTTCTTACCTTTTAAGTCATTTAAAGTTTTAATTTTGTTATTTGTATCTTTTACAATTATTTGAGCTCCAGAAACTAAATAGCTATCTGAAAATATATATTTTTTCTCTCTATCTGCATTTTTACCTATTTGATTGGCAATTATATCGTATTTTTTTGATTCTAAACCTAAAAACATACTATCCCAAGGAGTTGGAACGAATTTTATTTTAAATCCAGCTCTTTTGGCAACTTCTGCCATTACTTCAATATCATAACCTGTAAGTTTCCCTTTTTCATCAACAAAAGTAAAGGGTGCATAAACTCCTTCTGTTCCAACATATATAACTTTATCAGCTGCAAATATTCCAACACTTAAAATAGTAAATATTAAACTAAATAATAAAAATATTTTCTTCATATAAATTCCTCCCATTTTTTTAACTATTAATCCGATAGTTATTGTAGGATTAATATAACATTCTTAACTATAATTGTCAAGAATTAATTTGAAAATATTTTTATTGATATAAAATTTTGATAGTGTTAAAATTTAAATTTAAATCAAAAGGAGGAAGAATTTATGGAAAAATTTATGATCCCAGCAGTTACAGCATTAATTACAATGGAAACTGAAGGTGATAAATTTCTTTTAATTCAAGAAAGATGGAAGAATAATGTATTAGAAGATGGTTTATTGGAAATTCCTGGTGGAAAAATTAGAGAATTTGAAAATATTTTTGATGCTTTAAGAAGAGAGGTTTGGGAGGAAACAGGTTATAACGTTACTCATATACATGAAGAAGAAAAATCAATAATTACAAAGCTAAATAATTATGAAGTAATAAGTTATGAATGTTTTTATTCTTCACAAAATTTAGGTAAAAATTATCCTATTATGACACATTTTTTCTTATGTGAGGTAGAAGGAAATAAACTTGAAGAATCTGATGAATCAAAAAATATCAACTGGATATCACTTAGAAAATTAAAAGAAATAATTAATTCAAATCCTGAGAAATTCTATCCTATGCATATTGAAGCAATTAGAAAATATATAAATATTTACTACAAACAATAAAAGAACTTACTTTAATTTATATTACTCATTACATCAAAATTTATTATTTCTATAAGTATAAAAAAGATGACCAAAGCCATTTTAAATGGTTTGGTCATCTTTATTTTTTAAAAATTTTAAATTTTCAAAAATCTTGTCCAAAGATTTATTTAAAATTTTTGTTTCTTCATCAGTAAAATTTGCAAAAGCTAATTTGTAAAAATCTAAATAAATTTGACAAAATTCTGTTAAAATCTTTTCAGACTTATCAGTTAAACAAAGAATTCTTTGTCTTTTATCAACTTCAGAAGCTTTTTGAATGATTAACTGTTTATCACTTAAACTTTTCGTCATTTTAGAAATTAAAGTTATATCTGTATTTAAAAGTTCTGCCAATTTAGATTGATTGATATAAGGATTTTCTTTTATATGCATAAGGTAGATGCCTTCAAGCCTAGAAATGTTTAAAGAATCTTTAATATTTGCATAATTATTAAAATAGAATTCTAACTCTCGGTTAATTAAAGTTAATAAATGACTTACAACAAAATCTTCACTAACTAACGACTTATTATTTTTTTCAAAAATGTCCAGCATAAATCCTCCTTCCTATTCAATCATTTAGTGTATTGTAATACAAAATATAATAAAATGTCAAGAATTATGTAAAAATAATACAATTTATTTGATGATACTTGATTTAAACAATGAAAAATGTTCTGAT
>JAFGUR010000244.1 GCA_016938425.1 Fusobacteriaceae bacterium | reverse complement strand
TTTTCATCATATAAATTGAACAAATCTGGCTATACAGACTAATTTTACAGAATACTTCTAATTCACAGACTGTAACACAGTCTGTCATCAACCCCTAATTAGAGTCTACTGAATTAGAAACAATTTTTAAAACCTTGGGCGTCTGCCCAAACCCGACCAGCAACGGTTGCTGGACACCCTATATATCAATAAGTTATATTTACTAAAATTTAAAATTATAAGGATTTCCCAAAGGATAAGCTCCCTATAGTCGCAAAAAGCGTCACGTTTACGAGATTTGGACGCGCAGTCCAAGGTTTAAATGTTTAGTTTTTAAGATTTTTACAAAAAAACGTACATTTTTTTCTTGAAATTAGCCTTGGACACTTTAAAAATCAAAGCATTTTATTTTTCAGTAAACCCTAATTATTTACAATTATTTTTTTATTTTGAAGCTTAGCTACAAAAACTGATAATTACTCATACTCTTCGCCACTCTTGACTATAGTTTATCAAAATACAAATCCTCTGATTTTATTTGCATCAAATAAGTTTTACAATGAATAAATGTCGATTTTCTGAATTTTTATTAAAAATTAAACATCCAAACCTTGGCTACGCGTCCACGATGTATAAGAGTACTTTATCTCCCCTTGCCCCAATTGTAATTGTAAATCACAATGCATATTTTGTTTGATAATCAAAGTAATTTGTTGACTTAATATTCGTATTGTGTTATATTTGTTGTGTGTTGTTTTGTTGTAAACCTGCTATTTTAATTCTTTTTAATTGTGGATTATCTCTGAACTTTGTCACAAACCAAAAATAAAACTTTATAAAGGAGGTCTTATTATGTATTCATTAGCCATCATCGGAGGGGTTAAAGGTATTGAAAGAGAGTATATTGAAACTGCCAAGGAATTCAATTGCAAATGTAAACTTTTCAATATTAAATGTCCTCAGTTCGACAAAAAAATCCAAAATGTCGATTGTTGCATTCTTTTTACAGATACTGTAAGTCATAAACTTTCTACGGAAAGCTGTAAAATCTGTAAAAAAAAGGGAATTAAACTCATTAAAACTCACTCTAGCAGTATTAATAGTTTAAAACAAAGCCTAGAGTTACTTACTTTTTAGATTTTGGTACCAAATCTATTATTAACCTAGTCTTTTATCGACTAATAAAAAATCCAAAGTGATTTAAACCTTTGGATTTTTTATTGTAAAAATTTAAAATGTACAAAATACTCCTTTCTAAAAAGTCCTTTTGAAATAAATTTTTTGAATTGAATTCTAATCCGATAATCTCTAAATAATTAAACCATTTTTTGTAAAAATAATCTCATATAATTAGTATGAGGTGATAATTTATGAAATACTTCCTTATGATTCTTTTATCTTTTTTTATAGTTTCCTGTACAAGTTTTGATAAAAAAGAAACTTTTGTTAATTTAATCGACATTGAACCAAAATTCATTAAAACCTCAAATTTTGAAGAGAACTTTTTTGTTTTTACCATTACCAATAATTCCGAAACCGCTGTTACTATTTCTTCACAATTCAAACTTCTGGTAAATATTGATAACAAAGAATATCAAGTTCAAAAAAAATCCGATTTTACTTTTTCGCCAAATCTTAATTTTGGTTTTTCTTTTAGTTCAAAAAAAAGGCAATATAATAATTCTTTGGGATTAATTATTGAAAGTTCCAATTCTTTTACTAATTTTGAAAATAATGAATATAAGTTACAGCCACAAGAGTCATTGTTAATTCGCTTAGAACTAGAAACAGATAAACTTTATTACAAAATGAGCAATAAAAAAATACCTTTAACGGATGAAATTCTTTATGGATATTTTGAATTTTACGGAAACAATTTGTTTATTTTTAGAGTTCCTGTCGAATTTCAGTATGAAAAATACGAATGAAATGACTTGACATATTTTATTCTTTATTGTAGAATAAGAATGTAAATATGATTTATGGTCTTGCAGTTTTAAGTTCTTAATTTCACAGATTTTTATAGCATATTTTTTCTCAAAATAAGCTTTGAATATTCATAAATAAATTAGATTAACTTGTGCTATCCTTAAAGGTAGTTTATTTTGAATATTTGAATTGACATTGATTACAATTAAATTAGCTAATAATATCGGCTTACTTAAAACTATTAACAGCTCAGTCATATAAAAATCTTTAAATATCAATAGTTTACACACGCCTTTGCCGCGTAAAGATGGTCGATTTTCGGGACGGAGCCCCCACTCCTCGCGACTTCCCTAGAACTTTTTGGTTTTGCAATACTTGTTATTCCTGAATAGATCCAAAAAATAAAAAATTATTTGTATACAAAAATAATAATATTGGTTTTAGAGTATTGGCAAGGATCTCCCTTTCCGTAAGTTCGGGCTCCGCCCCAAATACCTCTCTCTTTCTCCACCGCAGGTGGGGAGTGTATAAAATCAATTTATTAGAGTCTTGAAACAAACTAAAAAATAATATTAATAAAGGAGCGATTATTATGAAAGTAATTATAGTAGGTGGAGTTGCCGGTGGAGCCAGTGCAGCCACAAGACTTCGAAGACTAGATGAAAACATCGAAATTATTATGTTTGAAAGAAGCAACTACATAAGTTTTGCAAACTGTGGATTGCCATATCATATTGGAGAAACTATTAAAGATAGAAATAACTTATTAGTTCAAACTGTTCAGGGAATGAAGGATCGGTTTAATATTGATGTTAGAGTGCGTACCGAGGTTATAAAAATCATTCCAGAAAATAAAACAATTATTGCAAAAAATTTAATTTCCGGAGAAATTTATGAAGAATCTTATGATAAGTTACTCCTTTCCCCTGGAGCAGAAGCTTTTATTCCACCTATTCCCGGAGTAAACTCCAAAAATATCTTTTCTTTAAGAAATATGTCTGACATGGATAAAATCAAAGGAAAAGTAGATAGTGGTATAAAAAGAGCCGTTGTAGTAGGTGCCGGTTTCATTGGACTTGAAATAGCGGAAAATTTAGTCGAAAGAGACATAAAAGTTACTATTATAGAAAAATCCAATCAAGTCTTAGCTCCTGTTGACTTTGAAATTGCAGCTCAAGTTCATGATCATATTAAAGATTTTGATACAGAACTTTATTTAGAAGATGGTGTTAGAGAATTTATTGATATTGGAGATAAAACAAAAGTTATTTTGGAATCTGGAAAGGAAATTTTAGCCGATATAATAATTATGGCTATAGGGGTTAAGCCTGAAAATAAATTGGCTATTGAGTCTGGCTTAAAAATAGGTCAAACCGGCGGTATTCAGGTAAATACTTATCTACAAACATCTGATGAACATATTTATGCTGTTGGCGATGCTATTGAAGTTAAACACTATATTGGAAATAACGAAATTCTTATCCCGTTAGCTTGGCCTGCAAATAGACAAGGAAGAATTGTCGCCGATACTATTTTAGGCATTAGGAATAAACCTTATATCGGTACCCTCGGTACCTCTATATTAAAGGCATTTGACCTCACTGTTTCTGCTACAGGTTTAAACGAAAAAACATTAATAAAAAATAATATTCCTTATATGGTAACAACCATTAATAGAAATGACCATGCCGGCTACTATCCGGGAGCAACCCCTCTTACCTTAAAGTTAATCTTTAATAAAGAAGGTGATATCTTTGGTGCTCAAGCTATTGGTTATAACGGAGTAGATAAAAGAATTGACATAATTGCTACGGCAATAAAAGGTAATTTAAAAGTATGGGATTTACAAGAAATTGAAGTAGCCTACGCTCCCCCATATAACTCTGCAAAAGACCCTGTTAATATTGCAGGTTATGCCGCAGAAAACATGATAAACAATGAAATTGATACATTTAGATACTTTGAAGTTCAGAATATGTCAAATTCTAAAGATTATCAATTCTTGGATATAAGAACCGAAGCTGAATATAAATTGGGAACAATTGCCAATTCTATCCACATAGATTTAGATCATTTGAGAAAGAATCTTTATAAGCTTGATAAAAATAAAACTTATTTGGTATTTTGCCAAGTTGGTTTAAGAGGTTACCTTGCTTATAGAATTTTAGTACAAAACGGTTTTAAGGTTAAAAATCTAGATGGTGGATATAAACTTTGGTACTATACCGAATTATCTCAAGATAATAAAGATATTTTTGATGAAAGTACATTTAAACATAAAGATTTTAAGGGAACAGATAATGTTCAAGAATTAATTGACGAGGAAAGAGAATTAAAAAAAGAAGCCAAAATAATAGAGGTTAATGCTTGTGGCTTACAGTGCCCGGGCCCTATTCTTAAAACTAAAGAAAGTATGGAAAATTTGGTTATAGGTGATAGACTTTTTATTAAAGCTTCTGATCCTGGTTTTAAAAAAGATGTTGTTACTTGGGCCGAAAAAACAGGAAATAAAATTATTTCCGTGAAAACAGAAAAAGGTCAAGTATATGCCGAAATAGAAAAAGGTGAAGTTCCTGTCAACAAAGGAACATCCATAAAAAATGCACAAACTATGGTCGTTTTTTCTGGAGAATTAGATAAAGTACTCGCAAGTTTTATTATAGCAAACGGCGCCCTTGCTATGGGCAAAAAGGTCAACATGTTTTTTACTTTCTGGGGACTAAACGCCCTAAGAAAAGAACATTATACTAATCACAATAAAGGTCTTTTAGATAAAATGTTTGGTTTAATGATGCCAAAAGGAGTTAATAAATTAAAACTTTCCAAATTACATATGGGTGGGTTAGGCACTTATATGATGAAGTTCGTTATGAAAAGTAAGAACGTGAGTTCTTTGGATGAATTAATCTCTACTTTCCTGAAAAATGGAGGTAAAATAACCGCTTGTACTATGTCTATGGATGTTATGGGAATCTCTAAGGAAGAATTAATCGATGGTGTTGAATTTGCAGGTGTTGCAAATTATTTAGGAGATGCCGAAGATTCTTTTTCAAACCTTTTTATATAAGTTAATTCTTAAGGTATATAAAAATAGAAAGTGTCAGCGATGGCACTTTCTATTTTTCTTTATTAAAACTAAATACTGTAGCCCTCGCATGATAGAGTTTTTTATCCTTTTGTGAAAGACATTAAAATCTTAAATTTTTTAGTCATTTTAAATACTCAGCTTAATCCTTTTACAAAATACGTATAAAAAATCCAAAAAAAAGCTAAAAAACTTCATTTTAATACAATTTTATGAAAAAAAATAGATTTTTTTAAAAAAACACTTGAAATTCCTTATACAAAGAGGTATATTAGTTATAGAATCTCAAATAGTTAATAAACTATAATAGTTTAATACATATCAGGAGGGAAATAAAAATGAATAAAAAAGAATTTGTTGCATTATTTGCAGAAAAAGCTAATTTTGAATCTAAAGCAGAAGCTGAAAGAAAATTAGATGCATTATTAGGAACTTTTGAAGAAGTTTTAGTTAAAGGTGACGAAATAAACTTTGTAGGTTGGGGAAAATTCGAAGTTGCTGCTAAAGCTGCTAAAAAAGGAAGAAATCCAAAAACTGGAGAAGAAATCCAAATACCTGCTAAAAAAGTTGTTAAATTCAAAGCTGGTAAAAAATTAGCTGATAACGTTAATAAATAATTGTTGTCTATTAAAGGATGCTTTGCATCCTTTTTTATTTAAAAAAAATCAGAAGTTCCGGCATACTAAAAACTATTAAAATCAAAATTTAGATAGGAGCCCTTTGTACTCTTCAAATTCTTAGTACAAAACATAAACTCTAAGCATAGGATGCTTTTTACGAATCCTAATCTTTAGGAATCCCCTTAAAATGAAATTCGTTTTAACTTCTATAAATTTAGCGTCACGCTGGTTCGGTGAAACTTTTTCCCCTGTAAGGAGCTTCTTCTTTAGGAAATTCCTTATATTTTAAAATTAAAAATGAATTCTTTATTTTACAAGGTGTCCAGCAACCGTTGCTGGTCGGGTTTAGATATTCTTAAAGCTTTAGCTTTTAGAATATTTTATGCGGAGCCAAAGGCGATAGTTGGTCAGAAGCCCAAGATTTTAAAAATCACTTCTAATTCAGCAGACCCCAAGTAAAAATAAATAATTTTCGTTTTAGAAATATGGCAAGGATTACTCCTTGCCGTGGACTTGGGCTCCGCCATAGGTGGGAGAGCGAATAAAAAATGAAGTTTTTTATTCAAGTAGAATCAAACTGTTGAAATTTTGCAACAAGTTATAATTTTAAGATAAGGAGTCAATTTTATGAAAAAAAACTTTTTTCTTGTATTTATTTTTTTAATATCCATTCCATCTTTTTCATTAGATATATATTTACCAAAAGCTCCTCCAAGCCTCCCTTTGGCAAAGGCCGGCGAAACAATAAAAGAACTTAATTTAAAATATTATAATGATGTGACTACCGAAGTTGTTCCCGCCATAGTTAAAAATGAAGAAGCTTTGTTTGTATTGCCGGTAAACACCGCTGCTCAACTTTATAACAAAGGAAAAAATTTAAAATTAATCGCTATTTTATCTGAAGGATTACTTTCTGTTGTAAGCTCCGATAACATTAAAAAATTTTCTGATTTGAATAAAAAAGATGTCTATATAGGAGGACAAGGTTCTTCCCCGGATGTTATTGCTTCATATTTATTTAAGAAAAATAATATCAAACCAAATATCAAATATCGTAGTTCTACAGAAATTGCTAAGTTAATTATGTCAGGAAAAATAGATACTGCAATTCTACCAGAACCCCAAGCAAGTATGGTTTTGGATAAGAATAAGGATCTAAAAAGAATTATTATTCTCAAAGATGAATGGAAAAAAATAACTGGTCAAAATTCTATTCCTCAAGTTGGTCTATTTGCCCTAAATAAGACTATAGTTGATAAAAATAATTTAATAAATACATTAGGAACCCAGTATAAAAAAAGTTTGATATGGATAGAAAATAATAAAGCTTTGGCTGCTAAATTTGGAATCGATGTATTTCAAGTCACTCTTAGTCAAGAAGCATTTGAAAATAGTATTAATAATATGAATTTGGTTTATATCGAAAGTTTTTCTTCTAAAAACACTGTTGATACTTATTTAAAAGCATTAAATAGTATTGACAATACTATTATTAATAAGATTCCCGGAGATGATTTTTATAAAAAGTAAATTGTTAATTATATTTTTAATTGTTTTTTTATGGCAAATATTTTCAAAATTTACAGACCCTATTATATTGCCTAGTCCATATATTGTAAGTCAATCTCTTATAAATATACTAAAAGATAAAAATAGTTATATAATGGTTCTGTCTTCATTGAGCCGTATATTTTTTGGCCTTTTCATTTCCGTTATTTTCGGCATTTTTTTAGGCATCCTCGCTTCTTTAAATAAAAAAATCGGAAGTTTTATAATTTCATTAATAAAATTAATCCAAAGCACACCAATAATTTCTTGGATTTTACTTGCTTTAATATGGATTAAATTATGGTTTATTCCAATTTTTATACTAATTTTGAATAGTTTGCCTATCATAATCATTAATATTTATGAAGGATTTTCAGGTATACAGAACAATTTAATTGAAATGAGTAATTTTTATAAAGTCTCTTTGGATAAAAGAATAAAAATGTTATATATCCCTTCCCTTGTTTCTAATTTACTAGCTTCCGGTTCTATTATTTTATCTGGTTCTATTAAAATTATCATTATGGCCGAAGTAATAAGTAAACTTGATTCAGGAATTGGTACAAAGATTAATTCTGCTTGGATAAATATTGAAACCGAAAAAATTATGGCTTGGACGCTTATTTCTTTATTTCTGGGCTTTTTTATAGAAAAAACTTTTAATAAACTACTAAGAATTAAACTAAGGAGATATTATGATAAAGATTAACAATTTAAATATAACTCTCAATTATAAGGTTCTTTATATAAATAATTTTGTTTTTAAAAAAGGGATGAGTTATGTTATTCTCGGTCCTTCAGGAATTGGTAAAACTACTTTTTTAAATACTGTTGCGAGCCTTTTCTTTAATTATTCCGGAAATATCAGCAATACATTTAATCGTATTTCTTATGCCTTTCAAGAAAATAGATTAATTCCTTGGTTAAGCGTAATAGACAATTTCAAATACGTTTGCAGTTCTTATGTTGATTTTGATAAGCTATTAAAAATCTTTAAAATTAAAAATTTGGAAAATATTTTAATAAAAAATCTTTCTGGAGGCGAGAAACAAAGAGTATCCATGGCCAGAGCTTTTTTAAATAATCCTGAACTTATATTAATGGATGAAAATCTTAGTTCGTTGGATCTTAAATTGAAAATTTCTATAATAGATGAAATGAACATACACTTATCTCAAAATGATCAAACTCTAATATATGTATCACACAATATCGACGAAGCATTACTGATTGCCGATACTGTTGTTATTTTTAACGAAAAAGGTGAATTGGATTTTTCTTTGGATATATGTATGGACAAATCACAAAGAAAAAATCAAATTGAAGAATTAGCTTGTTTTGAAAAGATAATAATAAAAGAAATGATGAAATGAATATACACCTAGTTTTAGGCAGCTCTTTATTAATAATTGGATGTTTTATAATCTAGATTTTTATAAAGCTTTATGTTATTTTATCAAAATGTCAATTTTTTTATAAATGCTGAGTCCAAGGTTAAATGTTTGTTTTTTAAGAAAAAGAGTAAAAACAGTAATTACTCAGCCATATGAAATTCTTTAAATATATACAATAAGACCTTTGCATAATAAAGCATTTTATCCGTTTGAGAAAGACAGCAAAACATAAAAGCGAACCATGCAAAGGTCTCACAAAATCTGTCTTTAGCGCGTTAAGAAGGAAGGAATTCGCGGGCCATAGCCCGCACCCCCCCTAGAATTACTCCTCGCGATTTCTAAAAAATATAATTTTTACAACTATAGTTATATTTAAGCCACCATCGATTAATTTTTAATAAAAGCTACTTTTAATACATCAATGAAATAATCTGCGTAATGCATAGTCATTCCTTCTTTTATATAATCAGGAAGTCTTTCAAAATCAGCTTTATTATCTTTAGGAACTATTAACTCAAAAACTCCTACTCTTCTTGCTGCTATAACTTTTTCTCTTAAACCTCCTATGGGAAGAACTTTTCCTGTTAATGTTATCTCCCCTGTCATCGCTATTTTTTCTTTTACTTCTTTATTTTTTACCAAAGAATATAAAGCTAAAGCCATTGTTATTCCGGCAGACGGTCCATCTTTCGGTACTGCTCCTGCAGGTACATGAAGGTGCACATAATTATTAATAAAAAAATCTTCTCCTTCATTTTCTTTTCTAATTAAGCTCTCTACATATGAGTAGGCTATCTCTGCAGATTCTTTCATAACACTTCCTAACTGTCCTGTTTGTTTAAATCCCTTTCCTGACGAAGTTACTGCTGCCTCTATATATAGAGTGGCTCCCCCCATAGAAGTCCAAGCTAAGCCTAATACAACGCCTGGTATTGATTTTTTGTATAACTCTTCAGGCGAAAAAACCTCTTTTCCTAAATATTCTTCCAAATTTCCTTGATTTACCTTAATATTTTTTTCAGTTCCTTCTATAAGTTTTAAGGTTGCTTTTCTCATTATTTTTTTTATTTGCTTTTCCAAATTTCTCACGCCGGCTTCTCTTGCATAAGAATCTATTATTTGTTCGATAGCTTTAGGACTTATAGAAAATTCATTTTTCTTTAATCCATGGTTATTCATTTGATTTGGTATTAAATAGCGCTTTGCAATTTCCATTTTCTCTTCAAGTATATAACCAGGCAATTGTATAATCTCCATCCTATCAAGCAAAGGTTGTGGTATTGTATCCAACTGATTGGCTGTAGTAATAAATAGAATTTTGGATAAATCAAATCTTAAATCCAAATAATGATCCAAAAAATCTTTATTTTGTTCTGGGTCAAGCACTTCTAATAAAGCTGAGGCCGGGTCTCCTTGAAAACTTTTTCCTATTTTGTCTATTTCATCTAGCATTATTACAGGATTAGCTGTTTCGGTTCTTTTTAAGGATTCAATAATTTTCCCCGGCATTGCTCCTATATAAGTCCTTCTATGTCCCTTAATTTCTGCTTCATCCCTCATCCCTCCTACAGAAAATCTGTAGAATTTTCTATTTAGAGCATTAGCTATAGATTTTCCTATCGATGTTTTCCCCACACCCGGCGGTCCTACCAAACAAAGTATATTCCCTGCGACAATATCTGTTTTTATAATTGTACTTATAAACTCCAGTATAACTTCCTTTACATCATTTAATCCATAATGATCCTTATCAAGATTTTTTTTAGCTTTTTTAATGTCTGTATTATCTTTTGAATATACTCCCCAAGGCAAGTCTATGATAGTCTGAATATATGACCTGGTAACATGAAATTCCGGAGAATGAACATCCAACATATTCAGTTTTTCTATTTGTTCTTTTATAATTTTTTCTGCTTCTTTACTTAAAACCAGTTCTTTTATTTTCTCTTGTATAGAATCAATTTCTGTTGTTTTGTCGTCTTTTTCAATTCCTAATTCTTTTTTTATTGCCTTCAATTGTTCTCTTAAGAAATATTCCTTTTGTTGCTTTGAAACCTTTTCTTCTATATCTTTCTGAATTTTATTTTGCAGATGTGTAATTTCCAATTCTTTTTTTAACAAAGTTAATAATTTTCTGCTT
>JAFGUR010000243.1 GCA_016938425.1 Fusobacteriaceae bacterium | reverse complement strand
TTAAGAAGTTTAACATCTGGGTTTTCAATTGTGTGATACATTAATACCACAATAAAACCAGCTACTCCCGTTACTAGTAATAAATCCGGAAAAATCATTTGAATATATGATAATGGGGCTCCAATAATTACAAATAAAATTATTGGAAAATATTTTTCTTTGTTTATTTGTGTGTAATTTAAAGCAATGAATAAGAGCCAGCCTAACATTGCAACTCCAGTCATTGCAAATACAAAGATAGTATTAGGTCCTGATACATATACTGAATTTCCATCTTTAAAATATTCAAATGGTAATATAAGATTAATTATAAAAGACAGACTATATATTATAGCTGTAATTCTATACCAACCAACTATTTTTCCATCATTTCTCCACGAATTGTTTTTATTTTTAGCTGACGAAAAAATAATATATAGTGTTAACAAAAAAACGAATGTAAGTAAAAATAACAAATATATTTTAACTATAAACCATCTTAAAAAGCTTTCCTCAGTAAAATTTAAATGGGCGTATATTCCAAAAAAATCAATAACAACTCCAATAATAGTTGTTATCAGTAAACTTTCATAAATTTTATTTTCTAAAAGTCTTATTCGTTCTTTTCTAAAATAAGAAATAAGAATTAAGAATAAATAAAATAATGTTGCTACTAGCATCAATGTACTTATATGCATATAATCACCTATCCTAAAATAAATTATAGCATAAAAAAGAAGAACTATTTCATCCTTCTTACTTTGACTTTAATTTTATTTTCAATGGCTGTATTATTAACATCTTCCTTAAGCGCTATTAAATCCGCTATAATTTGTTTATTATGATTAATTCCATTGCGAAGTGCTGTTTCATATTTTTCGCAAGCTTCTTCTTTTGAAATGTCTGAAACTTTATAAGGTTCTAAAAAATTAACCACTAATCTATTTTCGATTTTTACATCTTTTGGCGTCCAAACAATAGCTATAGGTTGTATCCATGCATCGTTCATTTTAGCAAAAGTAGTTATTCCCTTAACCCCTTTGGCTAACCATTTTTCTTCTAAATCTTTTTCATTAGGAGTTTTATTTGTAGTTCCTTCCGGGAATATTCCAATAGAAGTTCCAGCTTTTAAATACGAATTCAAATCTCTAACTGTTTGCATATTAGTTTCTCCACGGTCAATCGGAACAGCTCCAATTCCTTTAAAAAGTGCCACTGTTAATTTTCTTAAGAAGAAATTCTTTGAATTATTAAAAATACTGTCTTCTCCATCAAAGAAGCGTTTCAAAGCTCCCCAGTGAATTGGATCTTTAATGGTAGCTATTAAGAAAAATGGGTCTAATGTACTTCTGTGGTTTGGAGCATAAACAATAGACTCGTTTTCATTCGGAATGATTTCAGAGTTAATAATAAGCGGTTTATATTTTGACAAAACAATATTTTTACCTGCTGCTCTAACTAATTTATAAAATGTCTCAGTCATAAAGATTTTTCTTTTTAGCTTCATTTCTTTTTGTTTCATATATTACCTCTTTATAAGTCCTTTTTTCAACAAAAATGACTTTCCTTCTGTTTGGTAATCATAAAGTCTTTCGCCTTGATACTTCTTGTTATAAGGATTATCAATACAAACAACGTCAATAAAATTATTAATTTCTTCGAGCAGCTCCTTTTTATCATCAAAATGAAGATCTAAATTAGCTTTGAGTAAAGCCGTAATTTTCTCAGCATCAGATTCATAAAAATTCAATTGATTGTATTTAATTTGACCAAGTAATAACTGCAATTTAATCGTACTTCTTACAAATTTACCGATTAAGGTTTTTTCAGTTGCTTTTCTTCTTGATGTATAAAGATGTATCTCATGACCTTCGGAAGCGATCATTTTAGTGAAATCTGAACTACCTGGCCTTAATTTATAAAAAACATACTTAAGATATTTTTTGTTCCAAAATTCATTCATATACTTTTTTACCTTAACGCTGGCCTCGGTTTTATTATGTCCTTTTTCCATTAATTTATTTTCAAGTTCAAATACCTCATCGAGATCATACCCATTATGATTTTGCACTCCAAAATCCAATTTAGCAAGAATATATTTTTCGCCCTCAGATTTAACAAAGCTATCAAACATCGTTAAAGTTCCATCAATATCAAATCCAATTTTCATAAAGCACCTCTTTGTAAGTAATATAATATCAAAAAGTACCTAAAAGTCAAATTACCTACTATACA
>JAFGUR010000242.1 GCA_016938425.1 Fusobacteriaceae bacterium | reverse complement strand
TATTTAATTGAAAAAAAAGGTCAATTTAGTATAAGAGGTGATATTTTAGATATTTTTCCTTATACAGAAAAGGAACCAATAAGACTTGATTTTTTTGACGAAGAATTAGAAGAAATAAGAAATTTTGATATAGATACTCAAAAATCTATTGGAAAATTGGAAAAAATAGAAATTCCAGGAAATATGGATGATAAAAATACATTTAATTTTTTAAGCTTAATTGAGGAATTTGGCCTTAAAAATTTTCAATTTATATTAGAAAATGAAGAATTAAGTAATTATAGATTTGAAGAATATATACTTAATAATAGAGAAAATGAAGAAATTTTAAGAGAAGTGTATAAAAAAATAACTACTATATCTGAAAAAATTGAATTAAAAAGATTTTCTAATGATGAGATAGAAAATTTTATGAATATAGAGTATTTAAAAGAGTTAAGTAAAAAAAATAAAATAACAATTTATACAGAAGAGAAAAAAAGATATACAGAATTATTTGCTGATTATAAAGTGAATATTGAAAGAATTCCACATTTTGAAGGTTTTAAATTAGAAAAACAAATAGTTTTGACAGATAGAGAATTAAAAGGAATAAGAATAAAGAGAAGTGAAAAGAGGACTCAAGCTTTAAAATTTAATAATATAAACCAAATTAGAAAAAATGATTATGTAATCCATGAAAATTATGGAGTAGGAATATTTTTAGGTATAGAGGTTATAGATAATTCTGATTATATTGCAATAAAATATGCAGATGAAGATAAGCTTTATGTTCCAATAGATAGAATAAATAGAATAGAAAGATATATATCAGAACCAGGAATAGTTCCGGATATATTTAAATTAGGAAGAAAAGGATTTAGTAAAAAACGTGAAAAATTAAGAAAAGATATAGAAGCTTATGCTAAAGAACTTATTGGAATACAAGCAAAGCGTGAAGCTAGTAATGGATTTAAATTTTTACCAGATACAGTTTGGCAAGAAGAATTTGAAGAAGGGTTTCCATATGAAGAAACAAAAGATCAAATGAAAGCTATACAAGATGTAAAAAATGACATGGAAAGCTATAAAATAATGGATAGAATAGTATGTGGTGATGTTGGTTATGGAAAAACAGAAGTAGCACTTAGAGCAGCATTTAAAGCAACAATGAATCAAAAGCAAGTAGTTTTATTAGCACCTACAACAGTTTTGGCACAACAACATTATGAGAGATTTATAGAAAGGTTTAAAAATTTTCCTTTAAATATTAAACTATTATCAAGATTGGAAAGTCCAAAAATTCAAAAGGAAATTATAGAAGAAATAAAAATTGGTGGAATAGATGTTTTAATAGGAACTCATAGACTTTTATCAGGGGATATATCTTTTAAAGATTTGGGACTTATAATAATTGATGAAGAGCAAAAATTTGGGGTAAAAGCAAAAGAGAAATTAAAAAAATTAAGAGTAAATGTAGATATGCTTACACTTACAGCTACACCAATTCCAAGAACTTTAAATTTAGCATTATTAGGGATAAGGGATATTTCTATAATTGAAACAGCTCCAGTAAATAGAATTCCAGTTGAAACAGAATTTTTAGAAAATGACGAAAAAAAATTAAGAGAAGTAATTTTGAAAGAAATTAGCAGAGAAGGACAAGTATTTTATTTGTATAATTCTGTTAATAATATGAAAAATAAACTTAATGAGCTTCATAAAATTTTACCAAGTCACGTAAAAATTGAATATATTCATGGAAGAATGTTAGCTAGTGAAATAAAAACTAAAATTCATGCTTTTGAAAATGGAGAATTTGATATTTTACTTACAACAACAATTATTGAAAATGGGATTGATATAGAAAATGCCAATACTATAATTATAGAAGGAATTCAAAAACTTGGGCTTTCTCAAATCTATCAATTGAGGGGAAGAGTTGGAAGAGGTGGAAAAAAAGCTTATTGTTACCTATTAATAGAGAAAGATAGGAAGCTTAATAAAAAGGCAGAACAAAGAAAAGATAGTTTAATGAGTCTAGGAGATCTTGGAGCTGGATTTCAATTATCTTTAGAAGATATGAGAATTAGAGGAGCTGGAGAAATATTAGGTGAAAAACAACATGGAGCAATTGAATCTTTTGGATATGATTTGTATATTAAAATGTTAGAAGATGAGATGAAAAAAATAAAAGGTATAAAAATGGAAGAAAATGATGTTGTTTTAAATATAGATATTGAAGGATATATTCCTGATTATTACATATCAGAAGAAGAAAAAGTAGTAATTTATAAAAGGATACTTAAAATTTCTGAAGTTAAAGAACTTTTAGAATTGAAAAATGAAATAATAGATAGATTTGGTAAAATGCCGAAGGAAGTAGAGAATTTATTTGATTATAATGAGATTAAATTAAATTCAAAAGTTTTAGGGATAAGAGAAATAAAAACTGAAAAAAATGAATATATTATAAAAATAAATGAATCAGTTTTTGATGTAGAAAAATTGAATAATTTGATATTAGAAAATAAAATTAAATATATTGGAAAAGAAAAGGCAATAAAAGTAGAAAATATATTTGATTTTTTTGAATTAATGGATGGAGAAGAGTAGAATGGAATTTTATAAATTGGTAGAAGTTATGAAAAAATTAAGAGGACCAGATGGTTGTCCTTGGGATAAAGAGCAGACATTAGAAACTTTAAAGAAAACTCTTTTAGAAGAAACTTATGAAGTATTAGAAGTTATGGAAGAAAAAAATCATGAAGAATTAAAAGGAGAATTAGGTGATTTACTTTTGCAAATAGTCTTTCAATCAGAGATAATGGAAGAAAAAAAATATTTTTCAATTGATGATGTTTGTAGAGAAATAACAGAAAAACTAATTAGAAGGCATCCACATATATTTGGAGATATTGAAGTTAAAGATAGTGAAGAAGTATTAACTAATTGGGAGGAAATAAAAAAATTAGAAAAAGCCCATAAACATAGAGAATCTGTTTTAGATGGAATTCCGAAAGCTTTACCTCCCCTTGAAAAAGCATATAAAATACAAAGTAAAATTAAAAAATTTGAAATAGAACCTTCTAATATTCAAGAAAGTTTAAATAGAATAGATAGTTTATATGAAGATTTTAAAAAAAATATAAACGAAAATAATGAAGAAAAAATAAAAAATAAATATGGAGAAATTCTTTTTGCAATGACAAATTTTGCAAAATTAAGTAATTTTGATGCTTCTGAAGAGCTAAGAAAAGTTATAAAAGAATTTGAGAAAAATTTTAGAGAAAAAGAAATGTACATAAACAAAAATAAAAGAGGTGAATAGATTGAGATTGGATAAATTTTTAAAAGTTTCAAGAATTATTAAAAGAAGAACAGTAGCAAAATTAGTTTGTGACAATAAAAAAATTAAAATTAATGGTAAAGTAGTAAAATCATCAGCAGCAGTAAAAGAAAATGATATATTGGAAATTGAATATTTTAATAGATATATCAAGGCTAAAATAGTAACAGTTCCTTCAGGAAATGTTGGAAAAGCAGATGCATCAGATTTGATAGAAATTATGGAAACTAAAAAAATAATTACTAATGACGAAGATTTAGTAAGAGAGGATAGTTTAGAGGACCTATGATTGAATATATTGTAAAAGCAAATGCTAAAATTAATTTAGGACTTAACATTCTTGGAAAAACAGAGAATGGATATCATGAACTGGACATGATTATGGCTCCTATAAATTTATTTGATACATTAAATATAAAATTTTTTGAAAAAAAAGGAAATTTAGAAATAAAGTCGAATAACAGATATGTACCTCTTAATGAAAATAACATAATTTATAAAGTATACGAGGCCTTTTACATTAGTACCTCTTTACAAAGAGAAAATATTGAGGTATATTTGGATAAAGTAATACCATCACAAGCTGGATTAGGTGGAGGAAGTTCTGATGGAGCTTTTTTCTTAAAAACTTTAAATACTTACCATAATTTTCCACTTTCAGAAAAAGAAATGATTGATTTAGGAAAAAAAATAGGAGCAGATATTCCATTTTTTATTAATAACAAAGTGTCTAGAGCAAAAGGTATTGGTGAAAAATTGGAAGAAGTGGAAAATAATTTAGAGGCAAAAGTAATACTTATAAAACCTAAAGTTGGGATAAGTACAGCTGAAGCATTTAAAAATTTTAGTAAGTTAGAAGAAAAAAAATGGGCAGATATTGAAAAAGTTATAGAAGGATTAAAAGAAAATAATTTGGAAAAAGTAATAGAAAATATTCATAATCACCTTCAACAAACAAATTTGCTCTTAAATAACGAAATTAAAACCTTTGAAGAGAAATTAATAAAGATTAGTAAAAACTTTAAAATGTCGGGCAGTGGTAGTTGTTATTATTTGATTTCGGATAAGGAAAATTCACAGAATCTTTACAAAAAATTAAGAGGTGAATTTGAAGATTGTTTTATAAGTCTAAATGACTTTATATAAACAAACCTAAAAGGAAGGTGCAAAAGACATGAAAATCACAGATGTAAGAGTTAGAGTTGTAAAAGGTGAAAATGAAGCAAAGTTAAAAGCTTATGCAGACGTAACTTTTGATGAATGTTTTGTAATTCACGGGTTAAAAATAATTGATGGACAAAAAGGAATGTTTGTAGCAATGCCAAGTAGGAGAATGCCAAGCGGAGAGTTTAAAGATATAGCTCACCCAATTACTCCAGAGAAAAGAAAAGAAATTACTGATATTGTTATTGAGTACTATGAAAAAAATCTTAGTACAGCTGAAATAGCAGATATTGAAGAAGAATAAAAAACGTGCCTTTTAAAGGTACGTTTTTTATTCTTTTAGAATCTATAAATAATATTAAAAATAGTGATAGTAACTTTTTTATAGAAATAAACAGTTGATTTTAAATAAATAGAGAAATAAAACATGTAAAATAAAGATTATTCATAGAAAAAATATTGACAAAACCTATGAAAAAGTATATCATAATTAGGCAATTGGGTTGTCGCCAAGCGGTAAGGCAACGGACTTTGACTCCGTCATGCGAAGGTTCGAATCCTTCCAACCCAACCATTTTGATATTTTAGCTTAACTTTTTAATTGAAGTTAAGCTTTTTTTATTGTAAAATATACAGTGTGAATTACAAGTCAAATTGTTGCCTTAAAGTATACTTTGTGTTATACTTGTACCGGAGGAAGATTATGAAAAAAATAACAAATTTATTATTTTTTCTATTGATTGCTATAAATATATTTTCAATAGAAACAACAGCTTCAAGTATAATTTTTAAAGATATAACAAAAGATCATTGGGCATATAAATCAATTGAAAATTTATCTCAAAAAGGAATATTAAATATAAATGGAGATATTTTTAATGGAGAAAAAGGAATAAATAGATTTGATATGGCTTTTTATCTTTCTAAAACTTTAGACAGAGTAGAACAAGATAAAGCCGATAGAGAAGATTTAATAGTATTAGAACACATAGTTTATGAGTTTTCTGAAGAATTATCAAAGTTTGGTTTTGATTCTAAAACATATTTAGAAAGAATTAATTCTTTTGAAGATAGAATAGAAGAAAATAAAAAATCTAATGATGAAAATAAAGAAAATTTATCAAAAGTAGAAGAAAGAGTTAAGTTAATAGAAGATACTATTTATAGAAAAAATAAATTCGTTTCTTCTGAAGCAGGACTTTCTGAAAAATTTAATTTTTTAAATGATGTAAATGTTTATTTAAAATCAAATATGGATTATCAAGATAGTGGAACAGAAGATAGTGATTTTAAGGGAGCACATCAATTAGGACTTGCTTTTAAAAGAAGTAATTATGAACTTTTTTTAGAAGGAAAAACTTCTGATAAAGAAAGAAAAAACGGTTCTTTATTAATAAAAGGACAAATGGATACTGAAATAGGGAAGGGTTTCACTTTAAATTTTCATACAACAGATTATGAAAGATATTTAAAGTCAAGATTTAATAATGTAATTTATGATAATCATAATTCTTATCAATATACAATTTCTAGTACAGGAAAGACTTATGAATATGATTCTTTTGATTCCTATGGAGTTGCTATTGTAAATAATAATTTTGGAATTTATGTTGAAAAAACAAGAACAGATTATGATGGAGTATTTAAAGAAAATAATGCGAAAGCTATAACAATCGACGATTCTTTTTCTGATAGCTTCAATTTTATATCTCAAATGAATTATAAATATTTAGAAGCACTTGCTTTGAAAAATGGAGATACAGAGAATTTAGATTATGAAGTTGTTTTAAAATATCCGATTAAAAAATTCCAAGTAGCCTTAGGTTATGCTGAAAAAATAGGGACAGGCAGATATATTTCAGGAGTAAATGAATCAGATACAGAAAGTTCATATGTTAAATTTGATAAGCTATCAGTAGTAAATGGAGAATTGGTTTATGGTGGAAAAAGCAATTTAACAGTTGGGTTTGAATCAAAATTCAATGAAGGTGAAAAATTATATACAACATACTATGGAAGTTATAAATATAATTTGACAGATAGTGGAAAAATTAAATATAAATATGAATATATAAATAGAGATAAAGCTTTAGGGTTATCAGACTATCAAAATCATTATATAATGGTTAATATTTATGGAAGTAAATTAAATACTTATGGAGCATACAATATTATTGGATTAAATAAAAATTATTATGTTAATGAAGGAAAAATTTATAGCCTTGAAAAAGATTATAAAGAAACGTTAATAAAAAGTACTTATAAAATAAATGATAAGTCTTTAATAAAACTAGGTTATTTATTAAGAGAAATGAATGCAACAACAGAAAAAGAAGAAATAAAATTTATTCAAGGACAGTATAATGTTAATAGTAGTACATCAGTATTTTTAAAATATATAAAAAATACTGGAGATGATTTTAATGATAGAAGATTAGATGCTGATAGTAATATAATTGATGTTGACTTTGATAGTAGAACAGGAGTTATTAGAGCGGCAAATGAGGGAAGAGTTGAATTAGGAATAGAATTAGTATTTTAGGGGGATAGGATGGATCCTAAAAAAGTTATAGAACTTGGAACTTTAGTAGAAATAGAGGTTTTAAATGATGAATATGATAATCAATATTTTTTAACTAAAATATCTGATGTTGAAGAAGATTTTACATGCCTTGATATAAATTTACCAATGGCTGGTGGGCAATATGTAATGGCTAGGAAAAATGATTTTGTAAGAGTAAGCTTAAAAAGAATAGATGGAATTTATGCATTTAAGTCAAAAGTTATGTACAGGGCATTAGAGCCTTATGCACATATAAGATTGGAATTTCCAGAAAAATTAGAAAAATCTCAAAGAAGAGAATTTTTTAGAGTTCCAGTAAATTTAATGGTTACAACTAAAAAAGAGGTAGAAGAATTACCAAAACAAGCTATAAGTATTGATTTAAGCGGTGGAGGTATGTGTATAGTATCGAGGACTAATTATGAAAAAGATTCAGAAATAATACTGAGTTTTGATTTGACTAATGGGACAAAGGTAGAAGAAGTAAAAGGTGTTATTAAGAGAAAAATAGAAAAAGAACATTATAAAATTGAATATGGAATAGAGTTTTTAGATATAGATAATAAACTTAGAGAAAATTTAATTTCATATTTATTTGAGCTTCAAAGAACAAGAAAAAATAAGTAAACTTAAAATTAAAATATATAATAAACTTTAGGAGGAAAAATGAAGAAAATATCTTTAGATTACTCTAATATTTTAGGGTATGTAAAAGAAACAGAAATCAACTATATGAAAGCTCAAGTGGAGTTAGCATCAAAAATAATTGATGAAAAATCAGGAGCAGGAAATGACTTTTTAGGATGGGTAGATTTACCATTAAATTATGATAAAGATGAATTTGCTAGAATAAAAGTTGCTGCAGAAAAAATTCAAAAACAATCAGATGTTCTAATTGTAATAGGAATTGGTGGATCATATTTAGGAGCAAAAGCAACTATAGATTTCTTATCAAATACTTTTTATAATAACTTATCTAGAGAAAAAAGAGGAACACCAGAAATTTATTTCGCTGGAACAAATATGTCACCAACATATTTAAAACATTTAGTAGAATTAGTTGGAGATAGAGATTTCTCTGTAAATGTTATATCAAAATCAGGAACAACAACAGAACCTGCAATAGCTTTTAGAATTTTCAAAAAAATGTTAGAAGAAAAATATGGAAAAGAAGGAGCTAAAGAAAGAATATTTGCCACAACAGATAAATCAAGAGGAGCATTAAAAACTTTAGCAACGGGTGAAGGTTATGAAACTTTTGTAGTACCTGATGATGTTGGAGGAAGATTCTCTGTTTTATCAGCAGTAGGGTTATTGCCAATTGCAGCAGCAGGAATTTCTATAGATGAGTTAATGGCTGGGGCAGCAAAAGGAAGAGAAGCGAGTAAAATAGCTTTTGAAGAAAATGATATATTTAAATATGCAGCAATTAGAAATATTTTACATAAAAAAGGTAAAGATATTGAGATGTTAATTAATTATGAGCCAAGATTACATTTTGTTGCTGAATGGTGGAAACAATTATTTGGAGAGTCAGAAGGAAAAGATAATAAAGGTATTTTCCCTGCATCAGCTGATTTTTCTACAGATTTACATTCTTTAGGACAAATTATTCAAGATGGAAAAAGAAATTTATTTGAAACATTAGTTAATATAGAAACTGTAGAAGATAAAATAATTATTGAAGCAGATGAAGCAGATTTA